>QKGH01000446.1 GCA_003250495.1 Marinobacterium sp. | reverse complement strand
ACCGGAGGAGACAGCCAGATCTTTCAACGACATCAGCAGCGATTCGCCTTCGACGAACGCAAAGCTGACATTGAGATTGCCGGCGACACGCTGTTCCATGGAACCGTTGACGTGCACCTCCTCCATATCGTTCAAACGCCGCCAGAAACGGTCGCGCAGCGCGGTCAGACGCTGAATCTCTTCCGCCATCTCCGCCTTGGCGATACGCGCCGCTTCGCCCATGCCGACGATCTGATGGGTCGGCAGGGTACCGGAGCGCATGCCGCGTTCGTGACCGCCGCCATGCATCTGCGCTTCCAGACGCACACGGGGCTTACGGCGCACGTACAGAGCCCCGATCCCCTTCGGCCCGTACATCTTGTGCCCCGAGATCGACATCAGATCGACCTTCATCTTGTCCATATCGATCGGCAGTTTGCCGGCGCTCTGCGCCGCATCGACATGCAGCAGCACACCCCGGCTCCGCGTCAGCTCGCCGACCGCTGCGATATCGGTGATGGTGCCGATCTCATTGTTCACATGCATCAGCGAGACCAGGATCGTATCGTCCCGCAGCGCATCGGCGACCATCTGTGGCGTGATCAGCCCATCGGCGCCCGGGGTCAGGTAGGTGACTTCGTACCCCTCCCGCTCCAGCTGGCGACAGGTATCCAGCACCGCCTTATGCTCGATCTTGGAGGTGATGATGTGCTTGCCCTTTTTGCCGTAAAAGTGCGCCACACCTTTGATCGCCAGGTTATCCGACTCGGTGGCACCAGAGGTCCAGACAATCTCGCGCGGATCGGCATTGATCAGGTCCGCTACTTGACGCCGCGCCGTCTCGACCGCCTCTTCCGCCTTCCAGCCAAACACGTGCGAACGGGACGCGGGGTTACCGAAGTTACCGTCGGCGGTCAGACAACTCATCATCTTGTCCGCAACACGCGGATCCACCGGTGTCGTTGCGGCATAATCAAGATAGATCGGCAATTTCATCTCAAGACTCCAATCAAACGCTGTTTAGGATGCCGACGCGACACTGCTGACAATCAAGTGCTCGGGATGCACCCTGCCACGCTGTTCCTGTCGCTCGGCGACCTCCTGAACCTCGTTCCGATGGACTAGATCCGCCAGACTGATACTGCTCAGGAAGCCGTGAATCTGCTCACTCAGATCGCACCAGAGATGATGGGTCAGGCAGATTTCACCGCTCTGACAACTACCGCTCTTCTGGCACCCGGTCGCGTCGACCGATTCATTGACCGCATCGATCACTTCAGCCACGTTGATCTGGCCACGCTCACGTTTGAGCTGGTATCCGCCGCCCGGGCCCCGTACACTATGCACCAGATCATTGCGCCGCAATTTGGCGAAAAGCTGCTCTAGATAGGACAACGAGATCCCCTGGCGCTCGGAAATATCAGCCAGACTGATCGGTCCTTTTCCTTCATGCAGGGCCAGATCCAGCATCGCCGTCACTGCGTAACGCCCCTTCGTTGTCAATCTCATATCGAACCTCATTTGCCCTTACGAGTGGGGTTCAGTATGCAATAACCGATCTTTTTTATCAACTATTAATCCGGCCATTTTACTGGGATAAAAAACCTTACCGCGACCAGGGACTAGCGTGACTCACGCCTTATCCTTAGCCCCGGCAACCTGCTTGTCCACCGCGGTCAGGATACCCCGCAGCACATTGACCTCAACCTTGTCGGGCAGCGCCCGCAGCAGCAACCGGCGCAATCTCGGCATCAGTTGACGGGGATTATCCGGGTCGAGAAAGTCGATCCCCACCAGCGTCCGCTCCAGATGCTCGAACAGACGCTCCAGCTCCGCATGATCGGCCAGCTCAATATCCCACGGTGTGCCCCACTGCGGCTTCGCCTGATCGGCCCGCTGTGCATCGAGCGCCGCCATGCGCAACTCATAACAGATAACCTGCACCGCGGCGCCCAGATTGAGGGAACTGAAGCTATCGACGGAGGGGATATGCACATGATGATGGCAGGCGTGCAGCTCGTCGTTGGTCAACCCGCGGTCCTCGCGACCGAACAGGATGGCGACGCGGGTGGACGCGGCTGCGCCAGCGAGCGGCGCCGCAATGGCACCCAGCTCATGGGGATCGATCACCGGCCAGGGGATGTGACGCCCGCGTGCACTGGTACCCACCACCAGCTGACAATCCTCCAGCGCCGCCGCCAGGTCGGGCACCACCCGCGCCCGATCGAGAATATCGGTCGCTCCGGAAGCCCGCGCGGTCGCCGCCTCATGCGGAAACAGCTTCGGCTCGACCAGGCACAGATCGCTAAGCCCCATATTCTTCATTGCCCGAGCGACGGCGCCGATATTGCCGGGATGTGTGGTGTTAACCAGTACAATGCGAATATGGTCGAGCATCTGCAAATACGCCCCGTGGATCCAGCGGTTCATTAAAAGGGCCCATATGCTAGCAGAAATGCCGCGTTTTTATGACTCCCGTTATCCAGCGCTGTTCTGCCGCGCGACTCTCTGAGCTACAATACGCCCCTGTTACTGAACGAAGACTGGATCTCATACCGATGCAACCGATGGTCAACATAGCTCTGCGTGCCGCCCGACTCGCCGGCGAGCAGATTGCCCGCGCAACCGAACGCCTGGATCTGATCAAATCCGAGCAGGGGAGCGTAGCCACTTTCATCAACGACCTCTGCCAACAGGCTGAACGCACCATTACGCACACGATCCAGAAAGCGTATCCGCACCACAGCATCCGGGGCGATTACAGCGGCCTGCATGAACCGATCGGCGACGGACCGACTCCCTGCGAGTGGCATGTCGCACCGATCGACAGCGTGATCAACTTCTCCAACGCCATTCCCTCCTTCGCGCTGAGCCTGACCGGCCGCATCAAAGGACGCGTGGAACACGCCATCATACTGAACCCGATTACCGGCGAGGAGTTTACCGCCAGCCGCGGCGACGGCGCCCAGCTGAACGGCAAACGACTGCGGGTCAGCACGACAAAGTCGCTGGAAAACACCCTGATCGGCACCGGCTTCCTGGGGCGTAAAAGCGATACCCACGAGCTCGATACCTACCTGGCATTGAGCCGCGAGCTGATCAATAACGGCGCGACGCCCTTTACCACCGGCTCCGCGGCACTGAACCTCGCCTACACCGCCGCCGGGCGCCTGAGCGGCGTGTTCCAGCTCGGTCTGAATCCGACCGAACAGGATGCCGGCATCCTGCTGGTCCAGGAAGCGGGTGGACTGGTCGGCGATACCGCCGGCGGCAACAACCACCGCGACTGCGGAAAACTGGTGGCCGGCAACCCGAAGATCTTCAAGGCGCTACTGAAGGCGATGCACCCCGCGCTGCACCACTAAGAGCCGCCCGCTATAAACCTGCCATAAAAAAAGGCGCCCCAACCGGGCGCTTTTTTATGCCTCCTGCGCACTCGGCACTCCAGCCTGCAGGCAATAAAAAACCGCCCTACTGGGCGGTTTTTTATTGCCGTGCCGACACTTCTATTGCGCCGCCAACTGGATCAGGCGTCGAACGGATCCCGCAGGATGATCGTCTCGAGACGATCGGGGCCCGTGGAGATGATGTCGATTGGCGCTTCCACCAGCTGCTCCAGGCGCTTGATATAGGCCCGGGCATTTTCCGGCAACTCATCCAGCGATTTGATACCAACGGTGGATTCACTCCAGCCCGGCATCTCCTCGTAAACCGGCTGTACGGCCTCGTAATCCTCACTGCCACTGAGCGAAGAGACCTGATTGCCGTTGGCATCCTGATAGCCGGTGCAGATATTGATCTGATCCAGGCCATCCAGCACGTCCAGTTTGGTCAGGCAGAGACCGGAAACCGAGTTGATCTGGATAGCGTGCTTCAGCGCCACCGCGTCGAACCAACCGCAACGACGGGCGCGACCAGTGGTAGCACCGTATTCATGGCCACGTTCGGCCAGACGCGCACCGATATCGCAGTGCAGCTCGGTCGGGAACGGACCGCCGCCCACGCGGGTGGTGTAGGCCTTGGTGATACCAAGCACATAATCCAGGTAGAGCGGGCCGAACCCACTACCGGTGGAAGTACCGCCTGCGGTCGTATTGGAGGAGGTCACGTAGGGATAGGTACCGTGGTCGATATCCAGCAGCGAGCCCTGCGCGCCTTCGAACATGATGCTCGCACCCTGCTTACGCAGCTCGTGCAACTTGGCGGTGACATCGGTCATCATCGGCACCAACGCCTTCGCCATCTCCAGCGACTGCTCGATCACCTGTTCGATATCGACCGGCTCAACCTTGTAGTAGTTCTCCAGCACGAAGTTGTGATAGGTCATCACTTCCCGCAGCTTGGTCGCAAACCGGGCCGGATCGGCCAGATCGCCGAGACGCACACTGCGACGAGCAACCTTGTCTTCGTACGCCGGGCCGATACCCCGTCCGGTGGTACCGATCTTGGATTCGCCGCGGGCCGCCTCACGAGCCTGATCCAGCGCCACATGGTAGGGCAGAATCAACGGACAGGCGGGACTCAGACGCAGACGCTCCGTCACCGGCACACCGCTGGCCTCCAGCTCTGCGATCTCTTTCAGCAGCGCATCGGGGGACAGCACCACACCATTACCGATCAGGCACAGCACATTCGGACGCAGAATCCCGGAGGGGATCAGATGCAGAACGGTTTTCTTGCCATCGATCACCAGCGTGTGACCGGCGTTATGGCCACCCTGGAAGCGCACGACGGCCGCGACCTTTTCGGTCAGCAGGTCAACAATCTTACCCTTGCCTTCGTCACCCCATTGGGTGCCCAGAACAACGACGTTTCTACCCATTGTTGTCTCTAAAGCTCTTTAATTAAGAAATGCTTACCGGGCCTCAACGACCCACTGATTGTTGCGGCACACCAACTGCCGATCGCAGCATCCCGGCGCACCCTCTCCATCCAATGCCTGCACTACCCGCACGCCTTCGGCGCGTAAGCGGGCAACTGCCTGCAACAACTCCACACTCTCCCCGGCTGGAGCCAACACCGCACGCTGGTCCAGCGCCGGCATCGCTTCCGCGGTCTCGAGCAAGGTCTTCAGGTCGGCACTAAACCCCGTGGCGGGACGGGCACGACCGAAATCGGCACCGATCTGGTCGTAACGCCCACCCTTAGCCAACGCCTGGCCGAAATGCGGGGTATAGGCAGCAAACACGATACCCGTGTGATAGTTGTAGCCACGCAATTCGCCAAGATCAAAATAAAGATCGGTAGCCGGGTAACGGGCCTTCACCCGCTGCGCCACCTGTTCGAGATAATCCAGCGCCTGCAGGACCTCATCCGCTCCGGCGAACAACTCCCGCGCCCGCGCCAGCACCGCGAGGTCGCCATTCATACGCGGCAACGCCCGCAGCTGCTCTTTCAAGCCATCGGCCAACGCCAGGGCGGCAACGAAGCTCTCGATCTCCGGCAGCGCCTTACGCTGCAGCATATCGAGAAAATCGTGTTCGGCCGCCGCCGGCAGCCCCGCCTGCTGCATCAGATAACTGAAGACCGCGACATGGCCCAGGTCGAGGCTGATCACCCCTTTGACGCCCACCGCCTGCAGCGTCTCCAGCATCAGCGAAATCACTTCCACATCACTGTCGATACCGGAGTGGCCATACAGTTCGGCCCCCACCTGCAGCGGGTTGCGCGAGGCCAGCATATTGGTCGGCCGGGTATGCAACACCGAGCCGCAGTAACACAACCGGCTGGGGCCCTCGGTGCGCAGGCGATGCGCATCGATGCGCGCCACCTGCGGCGTGATATCGGCACGGATACCCAGCAGATGGCCGCTGACCTGGTCGGTCAACTTGAACGTTTTCAGCTCGAGATCGCGCCCCACACCGGTCAGCAGGGACTCCAGATGTTCCGCCAGCGGCGGCATGACCAGCTCGTAACCCCAGCAATCATAGAGATCCAGCAGGCGCCGACGCATCAGTTCGACCTGACGCGCGCGCGGCGGCAACATCTCCTTCATTCCATCAGGCAGCAACCAGCGATCTGCCAATGTCATGTACAACTCCCGTAAAAATCAGACGTCCCGGCCCCTAACCAAAGGCGCCGGCAGGCGGTCAGTGGATCAGGTACAACATCAGGATACCCAGCAACATCGATATCGCCCCGATCACACGGATCGCCCCGTCATCGACCTCCGCCAGCCTGGCGACCAGACGCCGCCAACGCTGCGGATAGAGAAACGGCAGGATACCCTCAATTACCAGCATCAGGCAGAACGCTATCAGCAGCTCACGCCACAGCTCGGCCATCTGCGCACCTCGGACCACAAAAAAACCGGGCCTCGACCCGGTTCCCGCAATACTATCATGAAAGCAGGTGCCAAGGGCACCCGCTTTCAGCGTCGGAACTCACTTCAATCACGGCGTTTTCGCGTTATCGATATAACGGAAGAACTCGCTATCCGGCTTCAGCAGCATGACATCGCCGTTGCCACTGAAGACATCCCGGTAGGCCTGCAAACTGCGGTAGAAGGAGTAAAACTCAGAGTTGCGCTGGTAGGCATCGGAATAGATCGCCGCCGCCTGGGCATCGCCCTCACCGCGTGACTGCTCCGACTCCCGGTAGGCCTCGGCCATGATCACCGTACGCTGGCGATCGGCATCGGCGCGAATCCCCTCGGCCAGTTCGATACCGCGCGAACGCAGCTCCCGAGCCTGGCGCTGACGCTCGGTGCTCATACGCTCGTAAACCGAGGAGGAGACCTCTGGCGGCAGGTCGATACGCTTGACGCGGACATCGACGATATCGATACCGAACTGTTCGCGCGCCTGCTGGTTCAGCTCGACGATGACGTCGGCCAGCAGCTCTTCGCGCTCCCCGGACACCACCTGGTTGACGGTACGCCCGGCGAACTGGTTACGCAGTTTGTTCTCGATGTTGTTCGCGAGACGCTCGGATGCCTGGTAGATATCGCCCGAAATGGAGGTGTAATACTTCTCCGGGCTGGAGATCCGCCACTGGATGAACGAGCTGACGATCAGACGCTTCTGCTCCAATGTCAGGAACGACTGCGGACGCGTATCCAGCGTCTGCACCCGGCCGTCGAACACCCG
>QKGH01000066.1 GCA_003250495.1 Marinobacterium sp. | reverse complement strand
CCCTGCGCGCGACGGTTGCCGAGCTGGAGCAGAAAGCCCAGCAGGCACAGCAGGCATTCGAAGCCGCCGAGCAGAACGCGCCGGCCGCCGCTGCACCCACTATCGATCTGAAGCAGCTGAAGACCGCTGCCGCCGTGGCCCGTACCAAGCTAAAGAAAGCCCAGGACGCGTTGAAAAACGCCGAGGAGAAGGGTCTCGACGGCGCCGATACCCTGCGCGCCACCGTTGCCGAACTGGAGCAGAAAGCGCAGCAGGCACAACAGGCGTTCGAAACCGCCGAGCAATCGGGCGACGCTGCCACCCCAAGCCCGGCGGCAACCACTGCTCCGCCCACTGCGTCACCCCAGGCCCCCTCCCAACCCGAGCCTGCCGCGGATCTGAAGACGCTGAAACAGCAGGTGTCGATCATGCGTACCAAGCTGAAAAAGGCCGAGTCCAGCCTGGCCGAATGCACCGATGACGTGCAAAGGGCGGCACTGGAACAGGAGATCGCCGAGCTGCGCCAGCGTCACGCCACCGCGGCGGCCACCTTCGAGCAGGCGGAGCAGGCGCAACTGGCGGCCGCCGCACAGCAGGGTGTCGACTTGAAGCAGTTGAAGATCGATGCCGCACTGGCCCGCGCCGCCGTGACCAAGGCGGAGCGCGCGCTGCAGAAAGCGCAGAGCGACGACGAGCGCACGTCGCTGGAGCAGACCCTGGCCGAGGCGCGCAACCGGGCCGAGCAACTGACGGCAACACTGGAGCGCTATGAATAACCTCGCAATGAATCACATCAGGCAACAGGAACGCTGACCGATGGCGCTGATCCGCTTGAGTTCACCCCACGTCTACAAGACCAACAGCACCGCCAATGTGATGCGACTGGTCTTGATCGCCACCCTGCCCGGCATCCTGGCGATGACCTACTTCTTCGGTTGGGGCACGCTGATCCAGATCGTTCTGGCCGGCACCCTCGCGCTGCTGTTCGAAGCTGCGGCACTGAAGCTGCGCCGTCGCCCGCTGGGGTTTTACCTCAGCGACGGCAGCGCGCTGGTGACCGCCATCCTGCTGGCCGTGGCGATTCCGCCCTTTTCGGCCTGGTGGGTCACGGCGACCGGTATCTTCTTCGCCATCGTCATCGCCAAACACCTCTATGGTGGCCTCGGGCAGAACCCGTTCAACCCGGCTATGGTCGCCTACGCGCTGTTGCTGGTCTCCTTCCCGGTACAGATGACGCGCTGGACCGAGCCGTTCCTGATGAGTGGCAACAGCTGGGAACTGGCCAGCTTCGGCGACACGCTGCAGGCGATCTTCGCCGGCGCCGGCCAGACCTGGTACGACAGCTTTACCGGCGCCACACCGCTGGATGCGCTGAAGCATCGCGGCGGCCTGACCAACGAGGAGATCTGGCGCCAAGCACCGGTGCTGGCCCAGGGGATAGGTGCCTGGTACGCGGTCAGCGCGGCCTGGTTCATGGGCGGGATCTTCCTGCTCTACCGCAAGATCTTCACCTGGCACACGCCGCTGGCGCTGCTGCTGACGCTGTTCCTGCTGGCGGCGATGTTCCACGGCTTCGATCCCGACAACTATGCCGGTCCCATCGTCCACCTGGGAGTGGGCGCGACGATGCTGGGCGCCTTCTTCATCGCCACCGACCCGGTCACCTCGGCCACCAGCAACCGCGGCAAGCTGGTGTTCGGCGCCTGCATCGGCCTGCTGATCTACCTGATCCGGACCTGGGGTAACTACCCCGACGCCGTTGCATTCGCCGTGCTGCTGATGAACCTGGCCGCCCCGTTCATCGATCAGTACACCCAGCCACGCAGTTTCGGCCACAGCCGGGCCAA
>QKGH01000206.1 GCA_003250495.1 Marinobacterium sp. | reverse complement strand
TAGCGCCAGCACCGGCAGCGCCACCGGATGGAAGGAGCTGGGGCGCAGCCGTTCGAAGGCATAACGCCCGAGCTGCACGCCGATCAGCGTCGGCAACAGCAGCGCCAGCACCGGGCCGATCAGGCTCGGGTCGACGATGCCGCCGAGACCGAACAGCAGCAGCGCCAGCAGGTCGGTCGCGGCCAGGAAGATCACCATCGTCGCCCGCTGCACCCGCGGCGGTAGCGGCGTGGTCAGCAGATAGCAGACGATCGGCAGGCCACCGACGGACGCCGCCGCGGTGAAGGCGCCGGAGACGCCGCCCATCAGCCGGGTCAGCCAGTGATGCTCGCTGCGGCTGACCACCGGCCGGCGCACCAGCAGCAGCGTCATCACCAGCACGCCGGCGCTGATGGCGATCTTCAACACCGTATCGGGCAGCTGAATCAGCAGCGTCAGCCCCAGCGGAATCCCCAGCAGCGCGCCGCTGCCGAAACGGCGCATCACGCCGCGGTCGCTATCGGGCCAGGCGCTGCGCAGTAGGCCGACGGTGCCGATCAGGTCCAGCAGCAGGATCACCGGCACGCTGAGGCGCGGCGGCCAGATCAGGTTCAATCCGGTGATGGCGATGGCGGCAAAGCCGAAACCGGTGTAGCCGCGCACCAGCGCCGCCAGCAGCACCAGCAGGCAGGCCAGCTCCAGATGGTGTACGGCACTGAAATCGATTGCAGAGAAGAAAGCGCTCACGGCCAACCCCATCGCCAGTGCGGCGACGACAGGTCACCGCGATAGCGTCACGTTAGGGGGCAAGCGTGGATCGGTGATAGGTCCAGATAGCGGAGAATATGGGTCCAGCGGCAAACCCGCCCGGCCAGCTCAGCCGGCCAGGTACTGCTCCAGCGTGCGTTTGAGCAGTTCGATACCGGGTTCGATCTTGTGCGTGGCGATGGCGGAGAAGCCGAGGCGCATGTAGTTGCGCGGCGGATCGTCGCGCAGGTAGTGCATCGCACCGGGCTCGATCAGGATGCTGTTACGCGCCGCCAGCCACGACAGCTGCTCCGTATCGACCTGCTCCGGCGCCCGCAACCACAGCGAGGAGGCGCCGGCGCTGGCCGGCACCGTGTACAGGTCCGGCAGGTGGCGGTCGACCGCGGCCTGCATCCGCTGCAACTTGCTGGCGTAAAGTTCGCGGATCTTGCGCAAGTAAGTATCGTAATAGCCCTGGGACAGGAACAGCGCGGTCTGGCGCTGGTTGTTACTGGGCGGATGACGGTACATCAGCCGGCGCAGCGCGCGCGCTTCGGCGATCAGGGTCTCGTCGGCGACCATGAAGCCGATGCGCAGCCCCGGCGAGATCGATTTCGACAAGCTGCCGACGTAGATGATGCGCTGGTCGCTATCCTGCGCTTTCAGCGCCGGCAGCGGGTTGCTCTGCATGTTGATCTCGGCGTCGTAGTCATCCTCGATCAACACCGCATCGCGCTCCCGCAGTAGCTGCATCAGCTGCTCGCGCCGCGCCGCCGACAGTACCGCGCCGGTAGGCACCTGGTGGCTCGGCGTCACGTAGATGTAATCGCAACCGCGCAACTGGTCGTCGATGACGATCCCCTCCCTATCCACCGGCTGCAGCTGCAGCTGGGCATCGAACATCGAGAAGATGTTGCGCGCATCGCGAAAGCCGGGATCCTCCAGCCCGACCCGGGTATCGCGGGTGAACAGCAGGTTGGCCAGCAGGTAGAGCGAGTTCTGGGTGCCGATAGTGATCAGGATCTCGCTCGGCTCGGCGTAGATGCCGCGCTTCGGCAACAGTCGGGTGCGCAACTGCTCGACCAACTGCGGATCGTCGGCATCG
>QKGH01000057.1 GCA_003250495.1 Marinobacterium sp. | reverse complement strand
CTCGAGACGGGCATTGGCGATATCGCGCTGGGCATGGTTCAGGGCCAGATCGATATAGACATGCAGGATCGCCGTGGTCAGGTCGAGCTCGGCCAGCCGCCGTTGCGCCTGCTCCCGCTGCAGCGCCGACAGGGCCTGGCGCTGCGCGGCGGCGTTACGGCCGAACAGGTCGGGGTCGTAGCTGAGGCGCAGCCAGGCCTGGTTGTTCCAGCTGTTGCTGCCGGCCAGCGTGCCGGAGCCGTAGTGTGGATCGGTGGGCCAGTTGTAGCTGCTGAGGCTGGCGGTGGCTGCGAGCTGCACCTGGTCGGCCGCCTGGGCCAGACCGCTGCTGTACAACGCCTGGCGCATCCGCGCATCGGCGACCTCCAGCGTCGGACTGTGCTGCAGCGCCAGTGTCAGCCACTGCTCCAGCTGCGGGTCGGCGAACGCCTGCCACCAGCGCTGTTCGGGCCACTGGAGCGGTTCTGAACCGCCTGCGCTGTTGTCGTCCGGCAACTGTAACTGGTCGGCGTCGAGCGGCTGGCTCTGCGGCACTATCCCGCTGGGATCGGCACAGCCGCCCAGCAACAGCGCGGCCAGCAACGGCGTGACCGACCAACGCCGAACGGTGCGATCAATGCCCGTTGGCTGGGCATGCCGGACTTGCGCGCCGGCCTGGGGAGCTTTTGAGGTCATTGAGTATCCGTCGGGGCGTTGGTTTTGGCGTCAGCGTCGGGGAGCGTGTCGGGGAGGAAGATGGCGATCGCCTCGTCGACCAGACGTTGGGGCAGGTTACCGGCGGCACGGGTCCGCTCCGGCAGCAGGTCCGGGGCGCTCAGTGGAATCGCCAGCCCCGAGGCGAGCATACGCAGGAACAACACCGGGTCGATGGCACGGATGCAGCCGGCCTGCTGGGCGCGTTCGACGATATCCAGCCCCTGCCGCATCACCGGCCTGATCAGACGGGTCATCAGGATCTGCAGACGGGGGCCTGGGTTGGTCGCCTCCAGCATCAGGAAGGCGGTGACCGCTGGGTTCTCCACACACAGGTCCGCATAGCAGTGGATAAAACCGCGCAGTGCGGCGGCGGGATCGGTCTGTGACTGTTCCACCAGCGCCCCCAAGCGCTCGGCATAGTGCTGTTGGTAGAACTGCACCAGGTGATCGATCACCGCCTCCCACATCTGCTCTTTACCGCCGAACAACCGGGCTGGCAGGGCGACGTCGACCTGTGCGGCCTGGGCGATCATGCGCAGGCTGGCGCCATCGAAGCCGCGTTGGGCAAAGGCGGACAGTGCGGCGTGGATCAGTGCCTCGCGGCCGGGGGTATCACCGGCGCTGCGGCGTCCGCGTCGGCGTACCGGCTCAGCCGTGCCGTCCTGGAGAGGGTTGGTGGTGGTCATGGTCAGCGAGAGAATATGATTTTAATCAACGATTGTTGATATATTTAACGGGCTTGGACCGGCTCTGTCAATGTTCGATTGGGGGAATGGTCCAGTTGCTGTCGGAGCGGACCGGTTGGTGTCGGTCGGTCGGCCCATGGCATGATGATCGCCGATGCCGCTGCCAGTCGTGGCCAAAGCGCAACAAGAGAGAGCCAAGAGAGAACAAGGTGCGCCGATTTTTTATCACACTGATGTGTATCCCGCTGTATTTAAATAGTTTCCTGGCCGAGGCGGGCTGGCAGTCGCTGCTCGAGCAGCGCCCGGCCGGCAGTCAGGTGGCCTGGGTGGTGGAGCCGCTGGACGGCGGCCCACTACAGGTTGGTTATAACCCTGCGTTGTTGCTGCCGCCGGCCAGTACGCAAAAGCTGCTGACGGCGCTGGCCGCCGAGTTGCGGTTGGGGCGCGATTTCCGCTTCG
>QKGH01000389.1 GCA_003250495.1 Marinobacterium sp. | reverse complement strand
GCAGCCGGTGAAACTGAACGTCAAGATCGTACTGATCGGCGGGCGCGATACCTACTACCTGCTGCAGGAGCTGGATCACGACTTCGAGAAGATGTTCCGTGTCGTCGTCGATTTCGATGAGGATGTGGATCGTACGCCCCACTCTATCCGGCAGTACGCCCGGTTGATGAAGACGCTGGCCAATGAGGAGCACCTGGCGGCGCTGACCCGGGAGGGTGTCGCGCGGTTGGTGGAGCATAGCTCGCGCCTGGCGGAGGATCAGGAGCTTCTGTCCGCGCACATTGGCGAGCTGGTGGATCTGCTATGCGAAGCGGACTATCGGCGTCGCGAAAAGGGTGACGACCTGATCAATGCGTTCCACGTGGAACATGCGCTGGCGGCGAAGGAGCGGCGGACCGGGCGTCTGGCTCAGAAGATTCTCGACAGCATCCTGAACCAGACGGTGTTGATCGATACCGAGGGCGAGGCGGTCGGCAAGTCCAATGGTTTGACGGTACTGCAGGTCGGCGATGTGTCGTTCGGCAGCCCGGCGCGGATAACCGCGACGGTCCATCCGGGGCACCGGGGTATCGTCGATATCGAACGCGAAGTCACGCTGGGGCAGCCGATCCACTCCAAGGGGGTGCTGATCCTGTCCGGCTACCTGGGGCATAAGTACGCCAAGGATTTTCCGCTCACACTGTCGGCCAGCATCGCGATGGAACAGTCCTACGGTTACGTCGATGGTGATAGCGCGTCGCTGGCCGAGATCTGTACCCTGATCTCGGCGTTGACCAATATACCGATCCGCCAGCGTTATGCGCTGACCGGCTCGATCAACCAGTACGGTGAGGTCCAGGCGATCGGCGGGGTGAATGAGAAGATAGAGGGCTTTTTCCGCCTCTGCCAAACCCGCGGTTTGACCGGCGAGCAGGGAGTGATCATACCCCGGGCCAACGTGCGTAATCTGATGTTGAAGAGTACGGTGGTCGACGCCGTACGGGAGGGGCGTTTCCATGTCTATGCGGTCAGCACGGTGGATCAGTGCCTGGAGCTGTTGACCGGGAAACCGGCCGGACGCCTGAAGGAGGATGGTCAGTTCACCCAGCGCAGTGTCGGCGCCCTGGTGGTGAAACGACTGCGCGAGGTGGCCAAGGCCAAGGCCTGAGCCACTCGCTTGCGCCGGTGTGGCGCCCAGCCAAACGCTTCTGGCTGGGCGCCTAGCCTAGCGCCTCGAAGATCGCCAGGTGGTTGTCCCAGGCCAGCGCCTTCAATGGCGGGGGCAAGAGCAGCGGCTCACGGTACTCTTCCCGTGGATAAAGCGCGTAGCAGCTGCCCCGCCCGGTGGTCACGATGAAGCTTTCCGCGTCGGCGGTCGCGGCGATACCGCAGCCATCCTTCGCCTCCAACTGAGTCAGGAACTCGCCGCTGTGGCTGTCCCAGAAAGTGATCAAATCTCCGCGTGGCGCGCTGACCGCCGCGATCTTTCCGCTGGCGTCGAAGCGGGCGCTACCGCAGTACTGCACCATCCGCCGGTTGATCGCCGGCGGTGCCCGGAGCAGCTGCAGCGGCTGGCCGGCGCGATGCAGCGCAACCAGCGGCTTGTCATCCCCCGGGTCTCCCTGGTACTGCAGGGCGATCACGACGCTGCCCTCGGCGTTGACGTCGATATGGCGGATACTGAGTTGGTGATCCGCCGCCGCCATGTAGTGCTGTTCGAGCAGCTCTCCGCTGCGGCTGTCCAGATAGGCCAGTGAGGGCTGCATCCGGTCGATATTCAGGTCGTCGCGGCCGTCAGTCAGGATCCCGCCGTTGGCGACGATGATCCGGCTCTGGTCGGGGCTGAGCAGCAGTTCGTGGGGGCCG
>QKGH01000317.1 GCA_003250495.1 Marinobacterium sp. | reverse complement strand
ATCTCGCGCATCGACGTGGCACTGAAGTCGGTCAGCGACTTCGCTGCCCAGCTGGGTGCGGTGCAGAACCGCTTCCAGTCGACGATCTCCACGCTGAGCTCGCAGTCGACCAACCTGAAGGCCTCGCAGTCGACCATCCAGGACGCGGACTTCGCGGCCGAGACGGCGAATCTGAGCAAGGCGCAGGTGCTGCAGCAGGCGGGTATCTCGGTGCTGGCCCAGGCCAACTCGCAGCCGCAGCAGGTCCTCAAGCTCCTGCAGTAATGGGGTGAGGGCAGGGGCCGCATTCGTGGCTCCGGCACCAGCGTCATGAAATCCACGGCGGCATCGACCGGTTCGGTGCCGCCGTTCTTCTTTTCGGCAGCCACCCCGGCGACCAGGTGCCATGCATCGGGCCGGTCGGTGCAGAGTCTCGGCCTCGTGGGCAGGGGCGATGAGGCCGCAAAGCGCTTCAGTATCCGGCAACTAGGCCGATACCGGGACAAGGGCAGCGGCACGTTCGCATGCAGCCCTGCCGGCAGCGCTGGAGCACACCGCGTTGGCTTGGCGAGGTTCTTGCAGAACGGGCCGGGTGGACGTGATTGCGGCCACCAGACGTCAAAATTTCCACGGGTACCGGCATGACCACCATCAGCGGCCTCACCTCGACCAGCACGTCGACGAGCTCATCGAGCAGCACGACCAGCGGCACCGGCAGCGCCGTGCTCTCCTCGGCCGGCATCGGTTCGGGGCTGGACGTCAACAGCATCGTCACCGCGCTGGTCAACGCCAAGAAGTCGGGTCCGCAGGCGGAAATCACCAACCGGCAGACCCAGACCAATGCGATCCTGGCCGGCCTGGCGTCGCTGCAGGGCGGGCTGACCTCGCTGCAGTCCGCACTCTCCAAGCTCACGCTTACCAGCACGTTCCAGAGCTTCGGCGCCACGCTCGCGGACAGCACGATCGGCAGCGCCACGACGCTGAGCAGCGCCCAGCCGGGCAGCTACTCGCTGGTGGTGAACAATCTGGCCGCGGCGCAGAAGCGCGCGAGCGGCGCCTACGTCGCCAGCGCGGCGGTGGGTGCCGGCACGCTGACCCTCGCGGTAGGCGCAAACAGCGTGGACGTGGCGGTGTCGGCGACCGACTCGATCGCCGACGTCGCTGCCAAGATCAATGCGGCGTCCGGCAACCCGGGCGTCAACGCCACGGTGGTCAACGGCGCCAGCGGAGCGCAGTTGCTGCTGAGCTCGGCCAAGACCGGCGTGGCCAATGGCTTCACCGTGACGGCCAGCGCAAGCAGCAGCAGCGGCCTGTCCACGCTGGCCACCCAGCTGAACACGGCCGGCGCAACCGAAGCCAAGGACGCCAGCCTGAGCCTGGACGGCATCGCCATCACCAGTGCCAGCAACAGCGTGAGCGGCGCGATCGACGGCGTCACCATCAACCTGACGGGCACCGGCAGCACCACGCTGACGGTCACCCGCGACAACAGTGCGGCGACCGATGCCATCCAGGGTTTCGTCGACGCCTACAACAGCTACGAGAAGACGGTCGGTACGCTGTCCAGCTACGACAGCACCACCGGTCAGGCCGGCATCCTGCTGGGCGACACCACGCTGAATTCGGCCAAGCAGCAGATCTCCTCCGTGCTCAGCAGCAAGGTGTCCGGCAACAGCATCGGTTCGCTGGCGGTGCTGGGCATCACGCGTCAGGCCGACGGTTCACTGGCGCTGGACAGCAGCAAGCTGAGTGCCGCGCTGAACAGCAACCCTTCGGCGGTGCAGGATCTGTTTGCCGGCACCAACGGCTATGCGACGAAGTTGAATACGGCGCTGGACGGTTTCACCAGCGCCAGCGGCGTGATCGCGACGCGCCAGCAGAGCCTCAACGACAGCCTGACCAAGCTCAACACTCAGCAGACCCAGCTGGACCAGCGCATGAGTGTGTACCAGCAGCAGCTGCTGGACCAGTACAACTCGCTGGACACGCTGATGTCGCAGCTCAACAACACCAGCAGCTACCTCACCAGTCAGCTGGCTGCCCTGGAAGCGACCTACACCAAGAGCGGCAAGTGATCCCACGGAGTAACCCATGACCTACGGACCCATGCGCCACGCCAGCGCTCTCTACCAGCAGAACAGTGTGGCCGGCGGCGTCGAGAGCGCCGATCCGCATCAACTCGTCGGCATGCTGCTCGACGGCGCGATGGACCGCATCGCGCAGGCCCGCGGACACGTGCTGCACGGCAACGTGGCGGCCAAGGGCACCTGCATTTCCAAGGCGGTGGCGATCGTCGGCGAACTGCGGGGGAGCCTCGACCACAAGGTGGAGCCGGCGCTCAGCCAGCGGCTGGAGTCGTTGTACGAATACATCATCCGCCGGTTGCTCTTTGCCCAGTTGCATGACGACGTCGGTGCGCTGGACGAGGCGTCGCGTCTGCTGGCGCCGGTGCGCGAGGGCTGGCAGGGCATTCGCGGCACCTATCTGGCCCAGGCGGAAGCCCAGAAGGCCTGATGGACGTTGCGCCGCACCCAGACCTGCAGCGTGCGCTGGAATTCAGCGCCCAGATGCTGCTGGCTGCCCGTGCGGGCGATTGGGCGGCGGCGACGGCACACCAGGCCGAGTGTGACCGCTTGTTGCGGCAGGCACCGGTCAACGCCGCCGGGTTGATGGCGTTGCGTCGGCTCTACCAGGATCAGCAGGAGCTGTTGGGCATGGCTGCCGCGGCGCGGGAGGCGGTCGAGCAGAAGAGGGCAAGTGCACGCACCAACCATCGTGCGGTCAGTGCCTATATAAATGCCGCTGGCTCATCCTGAGCGCTACGGCAACCCCATTCGCCGCCAGCGATCCACGCTCCTGCCGTTCCGCGGAGACCGACATGTCCAATGCCCTGTGGTCCGATTTTTCCGAGCGCGTGAGCGTGGTCGATGAGTTGCGTGTTGCCGTGACGGTGCGTGACGCGCAGGCGGACGCGGCCTCGCTGGGGCGGCTGGCCGAACGCAACGTAGCGGCGATGGCCAGCATCACGGCGCTCGAAGAGCGCAGGCCCGAGTTGGAGGAGGACAGCCCTGTCATGCAGGAGCTGGCCCGTCTGGATGCGAAATTGAACGCGCTGGTGGAGCTGGTCGGGCGGTCGTTGCAGCCGACCGGCAGCCTGCCGCCGCGGCGGCAGGTGCGCTTCAATGCCTTGGGCGTCGTGGTGCCCGTCGATGTGCTTCCGGCCGGGCGCGAGCTGTGCGTGCGCCTTCACCCGGATGTCTGTCCCAGCCTGGTGCTGGAGTTGCCCGCCGTGCTCGAACGCTCGTTCGAGGATGGCCATGCCTTCCTCGCCTTCTGCCCGCTCGGCGAGGCTCATGCCGATGCACTGGAGCGACTCGTGTTCCGCACTCATCGGCGCAAAATTGCCGAGACGCGTCAGTCCCTGACCTGACCCGATGTGGCCGTTTGCGTCACTACGCTTGCCAGGCACGCAAACGGTTGCAAGTGATACTTTTTCTAGTGTGATCTGCATCACGCTCCGTTGGCCTCGCACGAAATTTTTTTGGCGGTGACGACAAGTCGTCGTGCCACTTTTGGTCACCGCTGGAATCCTTAAAAGCGCGTGTAAATCGCGTTTACGTGGACAAAACGTGATGGTCATCACGTGTGTTTTTCCTCGGCCTCTCCCGGGTGACCAAACGCGTCGCTTCAGGTGACGTTTAACTACCGCCATCGTTGGCAAGGCTGGCCTTCTTCTTGCTCCCTGTTCCGGGCAAGGGCCGACGGGAAACCGTCGCCCTGCGAAATCGAGGCGGCTTCCCCACCCACGCCGCTCCCACCCCGAAAGTCGAGCAAGAGGCGTCACAACGATGGGCAACACGGACTTCCTGGTCTTCGAGTCGAATCCTTCCCGCGCCGACTCCGTGACAGCAGCCTTGCAGTTCCTCGGGTTCCATCCCTTGTGCGTCGACAGCCACCCGGTGGTCACCGGCTGCCGCGGCATCTATGTCGGCGATGTGGCCGACGAAGCCATCCTCGAACAGCAGCTCGAGCAGCTGGACGAGGCGTCCGGACCGCTCGCGCTGCTGGTTGCCGAGGATTCCCCGCTGGCGTCGAGCATGCTGTCGCCCAGCGCTCCGTTCGCCGGCCGTGTGGTGGCGGTCCGTTTTCCGCTGCGCTACGAGCAGTTCGCCGAAGCGGTGCGGCATGCCTGCAAACCGTTGCAAGGAGGCCGTCGTGCCGAGCAGCGTTTCGTCGGCGACTCCCGGGCGATGGCGCGCGTCAACTCCCTGATCCGCCAGGTCGCGCCGTTCGACTCCAGCGTGCTGGTGCTGGGTGAATCCGGCACCGGCAAGGAAATGGTCGCCCGCACCATCCACGAGTGCTCGTCGCGCAAGGACAAGCCGTTCATCGCGATCAACTGCGGTGCGATCCCGGCCGAGCTGCTGGAGAGCGAGCTGTTCGGCCACGAGAAGGGCGCCTTCACCGGCGCGATCAGCGCCCGCAAGGGCCGCTTCGAGCTGGCCGAGGGCGGCACGCTGTTCCTCGACGAGATCGGCGACATGAGCCTGCCGATGCAGGTGAAGCTGCTGCGCGTGCTGCAGGAGCGCGTGTTCGAGCGCGTCGGCGGCAACAAGACCCAGCGCTGCGACGTGCGGATCATCGCGGCCACCCACCGCAACCTGGAGCAGGCGATCGCCGACGGCAAGTTCCGCGAGGACCTGTACTACCGCCTGAGCGTGTTCCCGCTGGAGCTGCCGGCCCTGCGCGAGCGCCTGGAAGACCTGCCGGTGCTGATCAACGAATTCAACCAGCGCCTGGAGCGCCGCGGCGTCGGCTCGGTGACGTTCTCTGCCGCCGCGTTGCAGACCCTGCGCGGCTACGCCTGGCCGGGCAATGTGCGCGAACTGTGCAACCTGGTCGAGCGCCTGGCCATTCTCTACCCGCATGCCGAAGTGCGCGCCGCCGAGCTGCCCGAGCGTTATCGCGGCGCGGCCGTGGCAGAGGAGCCGAGCAGCCACCGCCTGCTGGAAATGATGGATGCCCCGGTGATCGAGCCGGCCCGTGCCGTCAACGATGCGACGCTGCTTCCCGAGGGCGGCATCGACCTGAAGGACCACCTGGCCGACATCGAGGTCGGGCTGATCCGCCAGGCGCTGGACGCCACCGGCGGTGTGGTGGCGCACGCGGCCAAGCTGCTGCGCATGCAGCGCACCACCCTGGTCGAGAAGCTGCGCAAGTACGGCCTGCAGAGCGGCCTGGCCGCCTGATCGGTTTCGGAATCTGGATGGCACGCATCCTGCAGTAACGACACTGGAACCCGTCACGCGTTGGAAAACCGTCATGAGCACGATCGACGTCAACAACCTGCTTACCCAGATGCGCCAGATGTCTTCGCAGGTGCGTTCGCCCGAGGTGGCGTTCTCCTCCACCGCGATGCCTTCGGCAACACCCGCAGCGGGCGGCAGCAGCTTCGGCGCGGTGCTGCGGCAGTCGATCGCCGCGGTCGGCGACAGCCAGGCCGAAGCCGGTCGCATGGCGGCCGCGTTCGAGCGTGGCGACAAGGGCGCAGACCTCGCCCGCACGATGGTGGCGATCCAGAAGGCCGACCTCTCGCTCAATGCGATGACCCAGGTCCGCAACAAGCTGGTCGAAGCCTACAAAGACATCATGAACATGCCGGTCTGACCGCGGCTCCCCACCCCGCATCCCCGATAGCGAGCAATTCCCATGGCAGACGGCGGCATGACTCCCACCGAACCGAAGGTCGACGGCGACCGCCCCGCCGCGCGGCTGGACCTGCGTGACATCGCGCGCAGCCCGGCCTCGCGGCAGCTGCTGCTGCTGGTCGGCGTGGCACTGGCGGTGGCGATGGGCGTGGCCGTGGTGCTGTGGTCGCGTTCGCCGAACTACGGCCTGCTGTACGCCGGTCTCGATCAGAAGGACGCCGCCGCGATCACCCAGGCGCTGCAGTCCACCAATACGCCCTACACGCTCAGTGCCGATGGCGCCTCGATCATGGCGCCACAGTCGCAGTTGGCCTCGATCCGCCTGCGCCTGGCCGGGCAGGGCCTGCCGCAGGGCAGCTCCAACTCGACCACCGTCCCGGGGGCCGATTCGCCGTTCGGCATGAGCGACCTGGCCGAGCGCACGCGCTACCAGCAGATGCTGGAGACCGACCTGGGCAACACCATCGCCGGCCTGCAGTCGGTGCGCTCGGCGCGCGTGCACCTGGCGCTGCCCAAGCCCTCGGCCTTCATCCGCGACAACCACCAGGCCAGCGCCTCGGTGCTGGTGTCGCTGTTTCCCGGTCGCCAGCTCGATGCCAGCCAGGTGGCGGCGATCGTGCACCTGGTGTCGTCCAGCGTGCCGGACCTCGATCCCAAGCAGGTTTCCGTGGTCGACCAGCAGGGACAGCTGCTGACCGGCGATGCGCCGGACAGCGCCGCGTCGGTCGGCGATACCCGGCTGCGTCTGGCCACCCGCATCGAGAACACCTATGCCGAGCGCATCGAGGAGCTGCTGACCCCGCTGGTCGGCCCGGGCAAGGTGCGCGCGCAGGTCTATGTCGACCTCGACTTCAGCCAGACCGAGAAGGCGTCGGAAACCTACAACCCCGATCACTCCGCGCTGCGCAGCGAGCAGACCAGCAGCGAGCAGCGCACCGACGGGACCGCGGCCAACGGCGTGCCCGGTGCGCTGAGCAACCAGCCGCCGAATACGCCGGCCCAGCCCACCGCGGCCAATCCGCAGGCCGGTGCGGCCGCAGCCACCGCGGCGAAGACCGCCACGAGCACGACAACGCCCACCGAGAGTTCCTCCAGCGCGACCCGCAACTTCGAGCTGGACCGCACCATCAGCCACGTCACGGACCCGGCCGGCCGCCTGGCTCGCCTGAGCGTCGCGGTGGTGGTGGACAACAAGACCGTCGGGACGGGCCAGGACGCCAAGAGCGAGCCGTTCACCCCGCAGGAGCTGGCTCACCTGACCGACCTGGCCAAGAACGCGGTCGGCTTCGATGCTTCACGCGGCGACACGGTGAGCGTGGTCAACCAGCCGTTCCACCGCGACCCGATCGCCGACGACGCCAGCCTGCCGTCGACGCCGTTCTGGCTGCGTCCCGGCATGCTCGACTTGATCAAGCAGGGCGGCGGCATTCTGGTCGCGCTGCTGGTGGCCTTCGGCCTGCTGCGGCCGCTGCTCAAGAGCCTGACCCG
>QKGH01000443.1 GCA_003250495.1 Marinobacterium sp. | reverse complement strand
TAGCGTTTGACGCCGGCCTCGGTGAGGCGGCGGGGGATGGCATAGGTTCGCTCCAGTGCCGGCTGGGTGGTATGGAACATGGTGTCGAAGCAGCCGATCAGGGGAAGCGTCGGTGCCAGCGCGCGACAGGCTTCAACCAGCCGCAGGTTGTAGGGCTGGTGCAGCGGGGCCAGCGGGATGTAGTGGCGCAGGTGTTCCATCTCCTCATCGCCGATCAGGATCGGCGCCGCGTAGCGCATGCCGCCATGTACGATGCGATGTCCGGTGGCGATCAGGTTCACGTCGCTGAGGTGCTCATCGATCCACTGGAAGACGTGCTCGAGCGCGGCCTGGTGGCGGCGCTCCGGATCGATCGCGGTGAAATCCAGCGTGGTGTGCTTGAGCACCTGCAGGTTGGTCTCATCCTTGACGTCGAAGCGGACCTCATCTCCGAGCAGGTTGCCGAACTTTAGATGATAGAGGCACTCCAGCCGGCCCTCTTGAGTGCTATAGAGCCCGCATTTGAGGCTCGATGAGCCCCCGTTTACCGTCAATATGGTTTCCATCGTCTCTCCTCAAGCGTTGCGGGTGGCATTGTGCAGGACCATGTGCGAGGCGAGCGCGCAGGAAGCGAGGCGGCCAAGCGTCCCTTCGGCGCGGCTGGTCAGGATGATCGGTACCCGCGCCCCCACGGCGATTCCGGCCGACTTGGCGTCCGCCAGGTAGATCAACTGTTTGGCGATCATGTTGGCGGCCTCCAGATCGGGGGCGATCAGGATATCGGCTTCGCCGGATACCGGCGAATCGATATGTTTATCGATGGCGGCCTGGCGTGAAATGGCGTTGTCGAATGCCAGCGGGCCGTCGATGATGGCGCCGGTGATCTGGCCGCGGTCTGCCATCTTGCACAGCGCGGCGGCATCCAGCGTGCTCTGCATCCCCGGCTTCACCTTCTCGACCGCCGCGAGGATGGCGACCTTGGGCAGGCTGTTGCCCAGGGCATGGCAGAACTCCACGGCGTTTTGCACGATGTCGCGTTTGGCCAGCAGGTCGGGAACCACGTTGATGGCGGCATCGGTGATGACCAGCGGCTTGTGGTAGTTGGGGATATCGAACACGAATACGTGACTCAAGCGGCGGTCGGTGCGAATGCCGTGACTCTTGTTCACGACGGCACTCAACAGTTCCGAGGTGCCGAGACTCCCTTTCATCAACGCTTCGGCTTCTGCCATGCGCACCAGTTCGCAGGCGCGCTCGGCCGCCATGTGGCTATGTTCGGTGGCGACGATGCGCCAGGGCGAAAGATCGATCTGCTCCCGTTCCGCTGCCGCCCTGATCTTGTGTTCAGGACCGACCAGCAGCGGTTCGATCAGCCCCTGCTCCGCGGCCTCTATGGCCCCGGTGAGGCTGTTGTGATCGACCGGATGCACCACGGCGGTACGGATCGGCCGTGCCCTGCGCGCCTGTTCGATGAAGAACTCGAGCTGATTGTGCACCGGCGGTTGAGTGGTTTCCAAGACATCCATCATGTCACTCCGCAGCTTCTTGGATAGGGAGACTTCCGATATTACTGGATAATTGGTGCATTGCAGCAAAAAACTATCGCAGGATGATGACGGGCGGGGATTGAGCGTGGAAACCGCCCTGCCCGGGTGGGGCGGGCGGTTCGGAGGGGGAGTTAGACCGGTGTCTTCAGCTGGTCCTGATAGGGCGGCCAGCCCATCGGCTTGCCGCCGAGCAGATGCAGGTGGATATGGTAGACGGTCTGCCCGCCGTGGGTGTTGCAGTTGAACACGGTACGGTAGCCATCGCTGGCAAAGCCCTGCTCCTGGGCGATCTTGCCGGCGACCTGCAGCATGTGTCCTACCAGCTCGCGGTCCTCGTCGGCGATATCGTTGAGCGTCGGAATATGTTTGCGCGGAATCACCAGCGCATGAAACGGCGCCTGCGGATTGATGTCGTTGAAGGCGATCACCTTGTCGTCTTGGTAAACGATGCTGGCGGGAATCTCCTGGTTGATAATCTTGCAGAACAGGCAATCCATGGTCTTCTCTCTATCGCTATACCGGGGTGGCCCAGTATAGCGATGCCTTTAAGCGCAGCTCAAGCTGAGACTCAGGGCAGAATTACCTGGTTCTGCTGGGGGCACTGGTAACTGTGTACCACCTCGTTATCCGGCGTGACCGACTCCAGTTTGACATCGAAGCCCCACAGGCGGTGGACATGTTTAAGCACCTCGTCGGTCGATTCGCCCAACGGCTGGCGGTTGTGCATGTAGTGTCTGAGGGTCAGGCTGCGATCGCCGCGCACATCGACGTTATAGACCTGGATGTTCGGCTCCCGGTTACCCAGGTTGTATTGGGACGCCAGCTCTTCACGCAGGCGTCGATAACCGGACTCGTCGTGGATGGCGTCGACTTTCAGCGTGGGTTTGTCGGCATCGTCGAGAATGGAGAACAGGCGCAGTTCGCGCATCAGGCGCGGTGACAGGAACTGCAGGATGAAGCTCTCATCCTTGTAGTTGCGCATCGCCTGGTCCAGCGTCTCGACCCAGTTGCTGCCGGCGATATCGGGGAACCACTCGCGATCCTCTGCGGTCGGGTGTTCGCAGATGCGGCGGATATCCTGCATCAGGTTAAAGCCGAGCGTATAGGGGTTGATCCCGCTGAAATAGGGGCTGTCGAACGGCGGCTGATAGATGACGCTGGAGTGCGAATGCAGGAACTCCATCATGAAGCCATCGGTAACCAACCCCTCATCGTACAACTGGTGCAGCAGGGTGTAGTGCCAGAAGGTGGCCCAGCCCTCGTTCATCACCTGGGTCTGCTTCTGCGGGTAGAAGTATTGTGCGATCTTGCGCACGATACGCACTACTTCGCGCTGCCAGGGCTCCAGTAGCGGCGCGTTCTTCTCGATAAAGTAGAGCAGATTCTCCTCCGGTTCGCGCGGATAGCGCTGTGTTACCTGCTCGACCGCCTCCTCGCGCCGGGGGATGGTGGTGTTCCACAGCTGATTCAGATGGCGCTGGATATACTCCTCGCGTGCCAGCTGACGCTCGCGCTCCTGCACCGGGGTCAACGGTTTGGGACGCTTGTAGCGGTTGACGCCATAGTTCATCAGCGCATGGCAGGAGTCGAGCAGCTCCTCCACCTCGTTGACGCCGTAGCGCTCTTCGCAGCGGCGGATGTAGTTCTTGGCGAACAGCAGGTAGTCGATGATCGCCGAGGCATCGGTCCAGGTCTGAAACAGGTAATTGCCCTTGAAGAAGGAGTTGTGACCGTAGCAGGCGTGGGCAATGACCAGCGCTTGCATGGCGATGGTGTTCTCCTCCATCAGGTAGGCGATGCAGGGGTTGGAGTTGATGACGATCTCGTAGGCCAGACCCATGCGGCCGCGCTTGTAGTTCTGCTCGGTGTCGACGAACTGTTTGCCGAACGACCAGTGGTTGTAGTTCAGCGGCATGCCGATCGAGGCGTAGGCGTCCATCATCTGTTCGGAGGTGATGATCTCGATCTGGTTCGGGTAGGTGTCCAAACCGAACTCGGCGGCCACGCGACCGATTTCGCGGTCATAGGTTTCGATCAGATCGAAGGTCCATTCCGACCCGGTGGAGATCGGGGAGCGTTCCTTGACTGCACTCATGCGGCACCCTCCGTACGTTTTTCGAACAACTTGCGGAACACGGGGTAGATCTCACCGGCATCGGTGATATGTTGCATTGCAAAGGCGTCCGGGAAGGCTTCACGGACATGCTCGTACTCGTACCAGAGGTTCTGGTGCGGCCCGCTGGTGATCTCCACGTAGGCGTAGTACTGCACCTTGGTCAGGATGCGCCGCATCAGCAGGTCGGAGCAGGTGGCGGAGTCGCCATCCCAGTTGTCGCCGTCGGACGCCTGGGCGATATAGATGTTCCAGTCCGCCGGCGCATAGCGCGCGTCGATGATGTCGGCGGTCAACTGCAGGGCGCTGGAGACGATGGTGCCGCCGGTCTCGCGGGAGTAGAAGAACTCCTGCTCGTCCACCTCCTTGGCGTGGGTGTGGTGGCGCACGAAGACCAGTTCGATCTGCTTGTAGTTCCGCTCCAGGAACAGGTAGAGCAGGATGAAGAAGCGCTTCGCCATATCCTTGATACTTTGCGTCATCGACCCGGAGACGTCCATGATGCAGAACATCACGGCCTTGCTCGAGGGGATCGGAATCCGCACCAGGTTGTTGTAGCGCAGGTCGAAATCGTCGATGAACGGCAGGCGCCGCCCCTTTTTTTCCAGTGCGCTGATCTGTTCGCGCAACTCCTGGATCCGCGCCTCGCTGGATTCCGTGATCGGTTCGGCTTCCAGGGCCCACAACTCCTTACGCAGTTCGCGAATCTCCTTGCGGCTGTCGCCGCCGAGGGCGATACGACGGGCATGGGCGGCGCGCAGCGAACGCACGATATGCAGCTTTTCCGGGGAGCCGCTGCTGGTAAAGCCCGCGCGGCGGGTTTCGAAGGCAGTGGCATCCTTCAGTTGCTTGCGCACCATCCACGGCAGCTCGAGGTCCTCGAACATGAAGTCGAGGAACTCCTCCTGGCTGATGGTGAAGGTAAAGTTGTCCTCGCCTTCGCCCTGGTTGCTGGCTTTGCCTGAGCCGCTGCCACCGCCGCCGCCGCCCTCCGGGCGCGGAAACTCGTCGCCGGTGATGAACTCCTTGTTACCGGGGTAGACCCGGGTACGCACGCCGCCGTTGCCGTGGTGGAACACCGGTTCGGAGATGTCGCGCCGTGGAATCGTGACTTCGCCACCGCGCTCCATATCGGAGATGGAGCGGTCATGGATAGCCTCCTCCACAGCGCGCTTGATGTGCTGCTTGTAACGCCGTAGGAAGCGCTGCCGGTTGACGGTGCTCTTCTTCTTGGCATTCAGTCGGCGATCGATGATATAGCTCATACTGCAGACTCCGTGGTCGGGTAACCGCCGGGCCCCGCAGGGCCCGGTGGTGCGGTTACCTTGGGCTGGCGGGCAGTGTTACTGGGACTTGCGGACGCGGATATACCATTCGGAAAGCAGACGTACCTGCTTCTCGGTGTAGCCGCGTTCGATCATCCGGTTGACGAACTCGCCATGTTTCTTCTGCTCGTCGGAGGAGGCCTTCGGATTGAACGAGATCACCGGCAGCAGGTCCTCGGTGTTGGCGAACATCTTCTTCTCGATCACGCCGCGCATCTTCTCGTAGCTGTTCCAGGCCGGGTTTTTACCATGGTTGTTGGCACGGGCACGCAGCACGAAGTTGACGATCTCGTGGCGGAAATCCTTCGGGTTGCTGATTCCAGCCGGCTTCTCGATCTTCTCCAGCTCCTCGTTGATTGACTGCCGATCGAGGATATCGCCGGTTTCCGGGTCGCGGTACTCCTGATCCTGAATCCAGAAGTCGGCGTAGGTGACATAACGGTCGAATACGTTCTGGCCATACTCTGAGTAGGATTCCAGATAGGCGGTCTGGATCTCCTTGCCGAGATACTCGATATATTTCGGCGCGATATACTCCTTCAGGTAACCCAGATAGCGATCTTGCACCTCGGTGGGGAACTGCTGCTGGCCGATCTCGCGCTCCAGCACGTAGAGCAGATGGACAGGGTTGGCAGCCACTTCGGCGGGGTCGAAGTTGAAAACCTTGGACAGGATCTTGAACGCGAAGCGGGTCGACAGCCCCTCCATCCCTTCGTCGACGCCGGCGGCATCCTTATACTCCTGCATCGACTTGGCTTTGGGATCGGTATCCTTCAGGTTTTCGCCGTCGTACACGCGCATCTTGGAGTAGATACTGGAGTTTTCCGGGACTTTCATGCGTGACAGTACACTGAACTGCGCCAGCATGTTGAGGGTATCGGGTGCGCAAGGGGCATGGTGCAGCGAGCTGTTCTCAAGCAGCTTCTCGTAGATATGGATCTCTTCGGTGACGCGGGTGCAGTAGGGCACCTTGACGATATAGACGCGGTCGATGAACGCTTCGTTGGTCTTGTTGTTCTTGAATGTCTGCCACTCCGATTCGTTGGAGTGGGCCAGCAGGATACCGTCGTAGGGGATAGCCCCCATCCCTTCGGTGCTGTTGTAGTTGCCCTCCTGTGTCGCGGTCAGCAACGGGTGCAGCACCTTGATCGGTGCCTTGAACATCTCGACGAACTCCATCAGACCCTGGTTGGCGCGGCACAGTGCACCGGAGAAGCTGTAGGCATCGGGGTCGTGCTGCGGGTACTCCTCCAGTTTGCGGATGTCGACCTTGCCCACCAGGCTGGAGATATCCTGGTTGTTCTCGTCGCCCGGCTCGGTCTTGGCGATGGCGATCTGGTTCAGGATGGAGGGGTAGAGTTTGATCACGCGGAACTTGGTGATGTCGCCGCCATACTCGTGCAGACGTTTCACCGCCCAGGGTGACATGATACCGCGCAGATAGCGCTGCGGGATGCCGAACTCCTGCTCCAGAATTTCGCCATCCTCTTTGGGGTTGAACAGCCCGAGCGGCGATTCGAACACCGGGGAGCCTTTGATCGCATAAAACGGCACATACTCCATCAGGTGCTTCAGGCGCTCGGCGAGTGAGGACTTACCACCGCCAACGGGGCCGAGCAGATAGAGAATCTGTTTCTTCTCCTCCAGCCCCTGGGCGGAGTGGCGGAAGTAGGCGACGATACTCTCGATCGCTTCCTCCATGCCGTAGAACTCGTGGAAAGCGGGGTAGCGTTTGATCACTTTGTTGGAGAAAATTCGACTCAGTCGCGGTTCACGAGAGGTATCGACGAGCTCGGGTTCGCCAATCGCCTGCAGCATGCGCTCGGCGGCATTGGCATAAGTAAGAGGCTCTTCCTTGCACAGATTCAAGTACTCCTGCAGGCTCATCTCCTCCTGCTGGACCGATTCGTAACGCGCTTTGTAATGATCAAAGATACTCATTGCTCACCTTCCTGTACTCGGGCGCTAGCTGTTGATTTACAAATATTTTGCAAATCCGAAAGCAGCTCCATGCGCAACTTTCCTGTTTCAGTGTAGTTCAAAGCGGGAGCGTGCAAGGGCCGCTTTCTGAGTTGTTTGACAATCTCCTTTCAGTTTAATTGCGACACCTGAAATGGTGCTGGTTACTAAGTGTACTGCATTAAGCATGCCGTACTGCCGTCAGCCCCCGACCGGCGTGACTCTGCAACCCTGCCGGGACGAGGGGATGGGGAT
>QKGH01000170.1 GCA_003250495.1 Marinobacterium sp. | reverse complement strand
GCAGCACCGCTTCGCTGTAGGTCGCTTCGTGGACCAGCAGCAGGGCTCCCCGACAGGCCTCGGCCAGCAGCTCGGGGCGGTCGTTGTCGCCGGCGACCACCAGGGCCCGTGGCGTGCGGCTGGGGTGGGTGTAGTCCGGCGCCGCCAGTACCCGGCCATCCTCCAGCGTTACATCGGCGCCGCGTTGCAGCTGGCCGTAGTGGGCGCCGGGCACTATCCCTTCCGCCTGCAGCCGCGCCAGGTCGAGCTGCAGCGGTACCGCGGCCTCCTCGATACGAAAACCCCAGCAGGCGGTGCGGTGACTGAGCGGATAGGCGCGGATGCTCAGCCCGGCACTCTCCAGCGTCGACTGCTCATCGAGGTCGACAAACTGCAGCGGGAACTCCAGGTACAGCTCGGTATGGCGGATCACCGCCTGCAGGTAATCCCACAGTGCGCGCGGGCCGGCCACTAGCAGTGGCTCGCGTCGACCGCTGAGCTGGCAGGAGGCCAACAGGCCGGGCAGTCCGTAGCAATGGTCGCCGTGGATATGGCTGATCAGCACCGCACGCAGTTTGAGCGGTGACAGCGTGGTGCGCAGCAGCTGGTGTTGGGTCGCTTCGCCACAGTCCACCAGGATCCAGTCGCGGCCGGTTGCCGGGCGCACGGCGGTGGCGCTGAGGTTACGCTGGCGGGTCGGTGTGCCGGAGGCGGTGCCGAGAAAGGTGATTTTCAACTACGGTGCCTGTTTCCGCTGCGGGACAGGCGACAGTGTAAAGCAGATGGGCGCCCCTGTGGTAAGCCACGGGACGCCCGGTCAAAACGGAACTCAGATGATGTCGTTCAGGTCGGCTGCGCGTTTGCGCCCGGTCAGCATGGATTTTACCAGGCTTTCGCGGTGGCGCAGGCTGGCCAGGATAACCCCACCCACGTGCAGGCCGATCAGCCCCAGCATCAGGTTGCCCATCAGCTTGTGCAGGTTTTCGACCCAATCCTCACCCCAGAACATGTCCGTGGTGTAGAGCCAGCCGCTGCAGGTCAGCACGGCGAGCGATAGCAGTAGAGCCACTACCATCATGCCGCCGGCGGGGTTATGGCCCAGGTAGCGACTTTCCCGCCCCTTACGGATATCGCGTAGATAGCCGATGACCGTGGAGGGGTGGCGTACGAACTGGCGGAAGCGCGCGTAGCGGGGGCCGGTAAAGCCCCAGAGTACGCGGAAGCAGACCAGGCCGGCCACGGTGTAACCGGCAAACTCATGCAGATCCTGCCACTCGTCGGCGCTCAGCCAGGCCACTGCAAAGCCTAGTACCAGTGACCAGTGGAATACACGGACCAGGGGATCCCATACTTTTACAGTGGCTGACATCGATGCGCTCCTTAGTCTTTCATTTCGACGATTTCAAAGGTTTTCGGGTCGAAATATGCTTCGACTTTCTTACCGTTTTCATCTTTGCCGTAGACTTCGTAGCAGCCCTCATCGACTTTGATCTTCTTAACGCTCCAGCCTTTATCGACTACGGCCTGTTCCAGGGCTTCCTTGCTCTGCCACTGATCTTCAGGGACGTCGCACAGATCTTTGGCGAAGGCGGTACCGGACAGTGCGGCGCTGGAGATCAGCAGTGCAGAAACGATTTTTTTCATGGTGTAGCTCCTGACGTTAGCTTGTTGTGGTTCGCTTGTTGTGTGATGGGGCCATCTTAAGCAGACGCAATTAAATGAAACTTAAATTACATGCGTTTTGCGGCTTCTGGTTTTAAGCGAAAAAAATGGCCTGGCGGGGGGGCTGGCAGAGCGGTTCCGCACCCGGGTCGGGCGCGGCCCGGGCGGCCCATCGCCAACCGTCGCTTGGCCGATACAGTCGCCATGGATGACGGGTCGAAGTCTGTCGATGGGGCGGTGCAGGCTGGCTGCCAGCGGCGACAGGGCGCCGTGCCGGGGTGGCCGCGGGGCGCAACGCCCGTTTTGCCTGGGCACCGATTCTGCCGCTAAACCGGGCCGCGCCGGGCGGGGTGATTTTTAATGCTGAATTAAGCTTGTCCTGCCTAATCTGCGGTAGGGATAAGCGCGCTGAAAGCGTGTTTGTCCGCAACCAGTCAGAGGAAAACCTATGGATACCAGTTCCATCGGCGGTGCGTCCCTCGCTTGGGCGATGCCATCCGCCGCCAGTCGCATGCCGGAAGCTGCCGAAATGCAGTCCGCCGGTCCCGACAACGACCGGGACACTGACGACAACCGTGTCGGCAGCGTCCAGTCATCCTCGACGAGCGTTAATCTGTCCGGCCAAGTGCTGGGTCGGCTGATAAACGTGTCTGCCTGAAGGCGGACACTTTGTCGCCATCCGGTTGGCGGCAGTCGGTGTTCGTTGGCAGTTCAAACCCCGTACCCAGGTGCGGGGTTTTTTCTTGCCCCTAGCCTGCGCCGTTTCAGCGGTCTGCGGGCCCGGTTTCCGGAGCGCGGTCAGCCCCAGTGTTCCTCGCCGTTGCCGGGATCGAAACGCACGTCCTGGTCGTCGGCACCGAGCAGCCAGACCTCCTCGGGGGCGCCGTCGGCGGCGAAATAGACCAGGCCGATGCCGCAGCGATTGACCAGGCGCTGGCCGTCGGGATGCGGTTGGGGCCGGCGCGGCGTGACCCGCATGCGGCGGCGCTTGGTGAACCAGTTCAGCGGCGACCTGGGGGCGTAGAGCCAGCGGTTGATATGGTCGAACAGGGTCAGCAGGCGCGGCGGGAACTGGTTTTTCAGACCGCTGGCGGTGATCTGGCAGATCTGCGGGCCGTGGCGGCGGAAGCGCAGCTCCACGTCGTAGACGAAGGAGTAGTGCACGTCGCCGGACAGGATCACAAACTGCTGCGGCGTCTGCCGGTGACTGAAGATGTTCAGCATCACATTGGCGCTGCCGCGGTGCGCCATCCAGTTTTCGGCATCGACCATCAGCGGCTGCCCGGCCAGCGTGAACAGTTTCTGGATCGCTTCGATCAGTTTGACGCCGAAGATCGGCGCCGGCGATACCAGCACCACGGCGTCGCGCCCGATCAACTGCTGTTGCAGATCGCTCAACGCCTCCCAGTCCAGCAGCCCGGACGGGTGTGCCAGATCCTGTTCCGAACGCCAGCGCCGGGTGCGGGTATCGAGTACCACCACGCCGGGCTGCAGCGGCACCGTATAGTCCCAGCGCTGATAGTGGAACAACTGCTCGATCAGCGCATCCTGCTGCGCCGTCGTGCGCTGCTCGAGCCAGTGTTCGAGTGCCCCGCCCAACTGTTGGCGCAGTCGGTCCGGGGTGTTGCCCAGGCCCTGGCACAGCAGGTAACCGATCAACGTGTTGCCGATGATCCGGCGTGAGAAGGGGTGGTTGTAGGCGGCCTCCTCCCAGGCGGCGGACAGGTTCCAGTCGTCGGTTACGTCGTGATCGTCGAAGATCATGTAGGTCGGCAGGTGGGCCAGTAGCCGGCGTACCGCCGGGAGCTGGGCACGAAATTGCTGCAGCTGCTCGAGCTCCTGGTCGAACTGCAGCCGTTCCGCTGCGTTCAGCCGTCCCGGCGGGGTCAGATCCAGGCCGTGCCAGGCGTCGGCGGACCAGACCAGGCAGTAGGCGGCGATCACCTCGGCATAGGTGATCAGGTGGTTATGCGCGGCATCGCTGGTGAAGATCGGCTTGCGCACCCCGCCGAAGAAGCGTTTGCGGACCGCCTCGCTACGCTTGTCGTGGGGCAGCAGCTGTTCGCGGCGGTAGTAGCAGTACGAACTGTCCAGCAACCCGGCGCTATCGTCGACGACGGCACCGGGCAGCTCTTCGCACCATAGTCCCAGGCGCTCAGCGAGGCGGTGGCAGGCCAGCAGCAACGGGCCGGCGACATCGTCGGCGTAGAGCTGATCGCCGCTCAACATCAGCAAGCTGGGGCGTTGCGTCGGCTCCTCATGGCGCTGTGCCAGCCAGCGGTCGGCACGGGCCAGGCCATCGGGACCGGGATAGTGCGGCTTGCGACAGGAGCCGTGCAGCAGGCTGTGCAGTTGCGGCCGGATGACGAACGTGGGCAGCGCCTCGCCGGGGTAGAGCAGTTCGGCACCCCACTGCCGCAGCGACACCCAGTCGGCGCTGTCGTGATAGGCCAGGTCGTAAGCGATCGGCCGCTCGCAGGGCAGCGGAGTATCGAAATGCAGGTTCACCAGGCGCATCCAGGCGTGCTCGCCGAGCGCCAGACTCCACACCTCATCCTCCCGCAGCGGGCGCTCGAACAGGCACTGATCATCCTGCAGCAGCGTCACGGCGAGGGGCACCGGCGCGGTGCTGATCAACCAGATCACGCACTGCTCGGCGGTGACCCGGCGCAGGATGGGGCCCACCAGGATGGGGGACGGGAGGGGGGTAGTGGTCGCTGTCATGCTAGGGCACTGTCGATGTAAGGCTTATCGGGGGCTGACGCCCGTTCCCCAATAAAGATCGATTTGCCACGCGACAGTTCACTGCTCCGAATCGGGTTTGTTGATCTGGCTCCTGAAATGCAGGCGCGAACTCCAGCTGTGGGGCTGTTGCTCGCTGATGAACTCCCAGGCGAAGCGGGTGGCCAGTTGCGATACCAGGTTCAAGCCCAGGCCGAAGCCATCCTGATTTTCGCTGGGGGCCGCCTCGTTGTCCGTATCGTTGCGGATCTCCAGTTCGCCCCAGGCGCTCAGGCGTATCTGGATGACGCCGGAGTGGGTGTGCTGGCAGGCATTGCGCACCAGGTTGGCGATGACGATACGGCTTGGGGTGGCCGGCAGCAGCATGGTGCAGTTCTGCAGTTCGGTGGCCAGGGCGACCTCTTTGTCGTGGATCAGGTGGCGGTTCGCTTCGACCATCTCATGCACCACCGCCTCGAGCGGTACCGGTTCCGGTTCGATGGGGTACTCCTCGTCGCGGTTGAGCCACAGCAGCGTTTCGGCGAGCTGGCTCATGTTGTCGGTGGCGCGGGCGATGCGGTCGATCACCTGGCGACTGATCAGGTCGTCGGGCGGGCGGAAACGCTGCAACAGCTGCAGGTTACTGCTGATGATCGTCAGCGGTGTGCGCAACTCGTGGCTGGCGTGGCGCAGGAAACCGTGTTCGCGCTCCAGCGCCTTGCGTGCCGAGCGCAGGCTGGTCTGCACCATGTCGGCCAGGTTGTTGATCTCGCAGAAGCGGAAGTCGGGGTGCGGCAGCAGGATGGTTCCCGGGTGCAGCGCCTGGGCCCAGTGGGTCAGCCGCTGCAGCGGGCTGGCAACGGCGCGATAAAGCAGGACCAGCATCAGCAGGCTGAGCGACAGGGCGATGATGCCGATGATCACCAGTTGCTCCATTTTACTGTCTATATCCTGCATGGTTTGCGTATTTTGACGATCTTCCTGCACGATGCGCAGCAGGAAGATATCGTGGTTCTGCGGGGTTCGCATCTTCATCAGGAACAGCGTGGAGGGGGGCTTCGCCTGGTCCGGCGGCAGGTGGACCACTTTCAGCTCATCGTAGGGCAGGGTGGCGCCGCCGAGCTGCCACTGGAACACCGCGGGCAGCTCCTCGGCGCTAGTGGCGATCTGGAAGCCGAGCAGACGGGGCTGTTCGATCGGGACCCGCTGATCGATCATGCCGGCATACTCCTGGTAGAGCTCGCGCATGATCGTTTTGGTCAGCGTGTCGAAGCCGGTGATGAAGTAGGAGCCGGCGATCACGGTATAGCTGATGATCAGGGTCAGGAAGGTGCCTGACAGCGCCAGTAGCAGGCAGTCCCTCAGCTTAGGTTTGGTCATCGCTGGGCGCACGCAGTTGGAACCCATGGCCGCTGACCGTGTGGATCAGTGCCGGCAGTCCGGCGGGGTCGACCGCCTTGCGCAGGTGGTGCATATGGACCTTCAGCGCGTTGCTCTCCGGCGGGCTGTCGCCCCAGACCGCATGTTCGAGCACGGTGCGGGAGACGGCGGCGGGGCTGGCCCGCAACAGCGCTTCCAGCAGCTTCCAGCCGGTGGGGGTCAGCCTGATCTCCTGTTCGGCGCGATGCGCGGTGTGCTGGTCGAGGTCGATCACCAGGTCGGCGAACTGGAGACGGCGGACCTGGCCGCTGCGGCGGCGCCCCAGGGCTTCCAGGCGCATGGTCAGCTCTTCGCAGGCGAACGGTTTGATCAGGTAGTCATCGGTCCCGGCGCGGAACCCCTCCAGCTTGTCGGCCAGGGTATCGCGGGCGGTCAGCATCAGCACCGGCACGTCGTTGCCGGTCTCGCGTAACTCGCGACAAACCTGCAGGCCGTTGACCAGCGGCAGCATCACATCGAGGATCAGCACGTCGTAGTGATTGCGCTGCAACAGATTCAGGCCGCGCAGCCCGTCGCCGGCATGATCGCAGGAGTAGCCCGCCAGTTCGAGATACTGGATCAGCGTTCCTGCCAGGTCGACATCATCTTCAATCAGCAGAATATTCACGTCTGGTCCTTCGTTTGTGGGCAAGGGGGGCGGCCTGGATTGCCAGTGAGCGCTTGCAGTGTAGAGCGGCCGAAGATTGTCGCCCTGCCGGTTTGGGTGACAGGGCCCGGTATCATAACGCCCGGGATCTGCGGGGATAAACGGTCCGTTCCATGAACGGTAAATCCTATCGGTATGAAAGTTAAGAAAAAGTTAAAAATCGACCGATAACCGGGCGGTGTCGCCGCAGGGGGAGGAGCGGCTGGCGGGATAACGCAAAACCCCGCCATCGGGCGGGGTTTCGGTCAGGCGCGTTCGGCGTCGGTGGGGCTTCAGGCGCCCTGCTTGGCCTTGGCTTCGAGACGGCGGCGGTGCAGCACCGGTTCGGTATAGCCGTTGGGCTGTTCGCGTCCCTTCAGCACCAGGTCGCAGGCGGCCTGGAAGGCGACGCTGTCGGCGAAGTCAGGTGCCATCGGCCGGTAGGCCGGATCGCCTTCGTTCTGGCGGTCGACGATGGCGGCCATGCGCTGCATCGTTTCCAGCACCTGGGCTTCGGAGCAGATGCCGTGGTGCAGCCAGTTGGCGATGTGCTGGCTGGAGATACGCAGCGTGGCGCGGTCCTCCATCAGCCCCACATCGTTGATGTCCGGCACCTTGGAGCAGCCGACACCCTGGTCGATCCAGCGTACCACGTAGCCGAGGATCCCCTGCGCGTTGTTGTCCAGCTCCTGCTGGACCTCCTCGGCGCTCCAGTGCGGATCATGCGCCACCGGGATGGTCAGGATGTCGTCGAGGCTGGCGCGCTCGC
>QKGH01000480.1 GCA_003250495.1 Marinobacterium sp. | reverse complement strand
CGCTTTTGACCTCGCCGACCGAGCAGCAACCGCCGGCCACCGCCTCGCGCACCGCGCCCTTGCTGACATCGTGGCAGGAGCAGATCTGCGCCGTCTCCGGCAACGCCGCCACACCGAGTCCGGTCTGGGCATCGTCGTTGCGACTGGGCAGGATCAGCGCTTCCGGAAACTCCGGCAGCGCGATCTGGTTCAGCATGTACTGCAACAGGGTGCCGTAGGCCTCGGCGTCACCGACCAGAATGGCGCCGAGCAGCAGCTTGTGATCGGCGCTGACCACCAGCTTCTTGTAGCTTCCGTCGGCTTCGTTGAGCCAGGTGTAGTTCTTCGCCCCCGGGGTACGCCCCTGGGCATCACCGATGGAGCAGACATCCACTCCCATCAGCTTCAGCTTGGTGCTCATATCGGCGCCGGAGAACTCTGCCGTGCCACCGCAGAGCTGGGACACCGCCACCTTGGCCATCGCATAACCCGGCGCCACCAGGCCGAAGATCTTGCCCTCCCACAGTGCGCACTCGCCGATCGCGTAGATGCGGTCATCGGCGGTGCGACAGGCGTTATCGATGACAATGCCGCCGCGCTCGCCCACCGCCAATCCACATTCACGCGCCAGTTGGTCGCGCGGCCGGATGCCGGCGGAGAACAGGATCAGGTCGGTCTCCAGCACCTCGCCATCGGCGAACTCCATGCGATGCACACAGTTGTCGCCATCGACGATCCGCTGGGTGTTCTTGCCGGTGTGCACCTTCACCCCCAGGGCTTCGATCTTGGCGCGTAACAGGGCACCGCCCTGATCATCCAGCTGTACCGCCATCAACCGCGGGGCGAACTCCACCACATGGGTCTCCAGCCCCAGATCGCGTAGCGCCTTGGCCGCTTCCAGCCCGAGCAGACCACCGCCGACCACGACGCCGACCCGCCCCTGCGCCGCGCTGGCCTTGATCGCCTCCAGATCCTCGATGGTGCGGTAAACCAGGCAGTGCTCGCGCTCATGTCCCGGCACCGGCGGCACAAACGGGTAGGAACCGGTAGCCAGCACCAGTTCGTCGTAGCTCAGCGTCGTCCCCTTATCGGACACCACCAGCCGGGCGTCCCGGTCGATCTCGACCACCCGCTCGCCGATCCGCACCTCGAGCCCCCAAGCCCGATACTGCTCGATCTTGCCCATCGCCAGATCTTCCGCCGTGGCGCCGCTGAAGTAGGAGCTCAGGTAGACCCGGTCATAGGCCAACCGCGGCTCCTCGCAAAACACCGTCACCTCGAACCGTGCCAATTCACCGCTGTCCGCCAGACTCTGCAGAAACTGGTGGCCCACCATGCCGTTGCCAACCACGACCAAGCGCTTCTTGCCCATTGTCTTCTCCCCCTGGTTCCGGCCCCGGTGCAATGCGCCCGGCCGGATCTCGTTTCCAGAAACGAAAAAAGGCGCTCATCCGTTGACCCTGTTGAGGATCAACCGATGAACGCCTTTGTTCATTAAGTTCAGTTCCGGGCACGCCCGGTTATGACCAGGTAAAAGCACAAGCTGTGCCAAGCAATGGATAGCGCCGATTTACAAGGAGTTACCCCTGGATCAGGCGGTGCCCGGTCGCGTCGCTGCGCACCAATCCGGGGACCGCGCCCTAATTCTGTGCCGATCTTTCGCGCCTGGGCCTCGTCCATAGATCCGCCAGCCCGCCGCCGCAACCGGCCCCAGCGTAGTCAACCGACACCGGAGCAGAGCCGCCGAAGGGATGCTCGCCAAGGCCTACTATTAATTCTACTCAACAACTTTAAAATTTATATCAATTTTATTCATCATAAACTCTGCGCATAATGGCCCGGTTATTCATTGGATTGATCACGAGGACCACATGGCCGTACTACATACCCTGGGATTCCCCCGCATCGGTGCCAAACGCGAACTGAAGTTCGCGCTGGAGCGCTACTGGAAAGGCGAGAGCCCCGCGCAGGAGCTGCTGGACTGTGCCGCGGCCCTGCGTGCCCGCCACTGGCAGCTGCAACAGGATGCCGGACTCGACTACGTCAGCGTCAACGATTTCTCGCTCTACGACCAGGTGCTGGACCATGCCCGCATGTTCAACCTGATCGACCCGCGCTTCGCCGACGGCCAGGGCGACAGCGCGCTGGACGACTACTTCCGCATGGCCCGCGGCCAGGCCCCGAGCGGCGAGCCGACCCGCGCCCTGGCGATGACCAAATGGTTCGACACCAACTACCACTACCTGGCTCCGGAGCTGGACCAGGCGCCGGCGCCGGCGCTGAACGCCGACAAGCTGCTCGGCGAGATCGATGAGGCACGCGCCCTCGGCCACCGCCCGAAGCCGGTGCTGATCGGCCCGGTCACGCTGCTGTGGTTGGCCCGCGGCAACGATCGCCTACGCCTGCTGGAGCCGCTGCTGGCCTGCTACCGCCAGTTGCTGGAACGGCTGGCCGAACGTGAGATCGACTGGGTGCAGATCGATGAGCCGATCCTGGTGCTGGATCTGGAACCGCAGTGGCAGCAGGCCCTGCGGCAGAGCTACGGCGTACTGGCCGAGGTGCCGGTCAAACTGTTGCTGGCCAGCTACTTCGGCGCCCTCGGCGACAACCTGTCACTGGCGCTGGCGCTGCCGGTCGCCGGCCTGCATGTGGATACGGTACGCGGCGGCGATGAGTACCTGCAGCTGGCCAAACAGCTGGCCCCGACCCAGATCCTGTCGGTCGGTATCATCGACGGCCGCAACATCTGGAAAACCGACCTGAACCTGAAGCTGGAGCAGCTGAAGCCGCTGGCGCGGCAGCTGGGCGAGCGCCTCTGGATAGCCCCCTCCTGCTCGCTGCTGCATGTGCCGGTCGACCTCGATCAGGAGAAGGGACTGGATGCCGAACAGCGCAGCTGGCTGGCATTTGCGGTGCAGAAGCTGAACGAATTGCAGTTGCTGCAACAGGGATTGAACGGGCAGGGCCAGGAGGCGCTGCTGGCCAATGCCGAAGCGCTTAACGCCCGCCGCAACTCGGCGCGGATCCACCGTCCCGAGGTCGCCGCACGCCTGGGCCGGCTCGGCAGTGCCGACAGCCAGCGCACCAGCCCCTATCCGCAGCGCCATCAACTGCAGCAGCAGCGCCTGCAGCTGCCGCTGCTGCCGACCACGACCATCGGCTCCTTCCCGCAGACCGAGGCGATCCGCAAGGCCCGCGCGGCCTGGCGCGCAGGCCGCCTGCCGGAAGCGGAGTATCGGGCGGCGATGGAATCGGAGATCCGCTTCTGCGTCGAACAGCAGGAGCAGATCGGGCTCGACGTGCTGGTCCACGGCGAAGCCGAGCGCAACGACATGGTGGAGTATTTCGGTGAGCAGCTGGACGGCTATCTGACCACCGGCAACGGCTGGGTGCAGTCCTACGGCTCCCGTTGTGTCAAACCGCCGGTGATCTACGGCGATGTGGTGCGCCCCGAAGCGATGACGGTGCACTGGGCCACCTACGCCCAGTCGCTGACCGACAAGCCGATGAAGGGGATGCTGACCGGACCGGTGACGATGCTGCAGTGGGCCTTCGTGCGCGACGACCAGCCGCGTGCCACCACCTGCCGTCAGATCGCACTGGCGCTGCGCGACGAGGTGTGCGACCTGGAGGCCGCCGGCATCCAGGTGATCCAGATCGACGAACCGGCCCTGCGCGAGGGGCTGCCGCTACGCCAGGGCGAGTGGCAGAGCTATCTGCAGTGGGCCAGCGAAAGCTTCCGCCTCAGCGCCTCCGGCGTTGCCGACGACTGCCAGATCCACACCCATATGTGCTACTCGCAGTTCAACGATATCATCGCCGCCGTGGCGTCCCTCGATGCCGATGTGATCACCATCGAAACCAGCCGCTCCAACATGACGCTGCTCGGTGCCTTCGAGGAGTTCGCCTACCCCAACGAGATCGGCCCCGGCGTCTACGATATCCATAGTCCCAACCTGCCCGAAACCGAGCAGATGGCCGAGCTGATCCGCAAGGCGGCGGCCCGCATCCCGGTGCAGCGGCTGTGGATCAACCCGGACTGCGGCCTGAAGACCCGGCGCTGGCCGGAGGTCACCCCCGCGCTGCAGCGGATGGTGGCTGCCGCCCGCCAACTGCGTAGCGAGCTGGGTTAAACGTACGGCGGGCCTCTTGATTGAGGCCCGTCGTTGATCTATCCAACAAAAAGGGGACAGACCTACGGGTCTGCCCCCTTTTTTCGTGTCCCTTTTTTCGCTTATTTCAACGCAAGCAAGCAGCCGCAACTCAGGCGAGCTGTGCGGTCTCCTCGCGCAGGATCGCCAGAGTCTGGTCGACCTGCTGCCGCGTATGTTCGCAGCTGAGGAAGAAACGCAGCCGGGCGCTCTTCTCCGGTACCGCCGGATGCAGGATCGGCTGCACGTTGATACCGCGCTGGAACAGCCGGTCGGACAAGCGCGCCGCGTTCAGTGAACTGCCGGTGATGATCGGGATCACCGCCACCCCGACGCTGGGCCCGGTATCGAAGCCGGCGCTGCGCGCCTGCTGCAGGAAATAGGCGGAGATCTGCTGCAGCCGGGTCACCCGCTCCGGTTCGCGCTTCAGCAGCTGCAGCGCCGCCAGGGCCGGTGCCGCCACCTGGGCCGGCATCCCGACGCTGTACAGGAAACCCGGGGCGAAGTGGCGCAGCATGTCGCACAGCGCCTGCTCGCCGGCGATATAGCCGCCGCAGCCCGACATCACCTTGCTCAGCGTACCCATCCAGATATCCACGTCCCGGCCATCGATGCCGAAGTGCTCGCGAATCCCCATCCCATGCTGGCCCAACACGCCAAAGGAGTGCGCCTCGTCCACCATCAGCCAGGCGCTGTGGCGGCGTTTGATCTCGATCAGCCGCGGCAGGTCGGGGAAATCCCCATCCATGCTGTAGAGCCCTTCGACGACGATCAGCACCCGCTCGAAATTGTTGCGCTGCTCCTCCAGGATCCGCTCCAACGCCGCACAGTCGTTGTGGGCGAAGGCGATGCGACGGGCACCGGAGAGCTGGGCACCGACCAGCGAACTGTTGTGGATCAGCTCATCGTGCAGGATCAGGTCGCGGCTGCCGAGCAGATAGCCCAGCGTGGTGACATTGGTGGCATGGCCGCTGACGAACGCCACCGCCGCATCGACGCCATAGGCGGCAGCCAGCTCGGCCTCCAGCGCCTGATGGATCGGCCGCTCGCCGGATACCGGACGGCTGGCCGAGACCGAGGTGCCGTAACGCTCCACCGCGTCCTTGGCCGCCTGATTGACCTCCGGATGACCGGAAAAGCCCAGGTAGTTATAGCTGGCGTAGTTGATATAGCTGCGCCCGCCGATCTGCGTGGTCGCACCGGCGACGCCGTCGTGCACGCGGAAAAAGGGATCGGCCACGCCGAGGCGCTCGGCGCCCTGGCGCAGGATCTGCAACTGCTTGTAACCGGGATGCTGGTCGAACCTCGGCGACCCCTGGCGCGGTTTGGAGACGAAGCCGAGCAGGCCATCCCCCTCCGTCTGCTCCGCCTGCTTGAGTTTGCGCTGCAGCGATTGCTGGATCAGTTTCTGCTTCAACGCCCCACTGAGGTTCTTCACCGCCATACCTGTACGTTACCGCCCTAACATTAATTAGCCGTTGATCAGCTTGGCATCAACGCCGTGCTGTGCCGCCACCTGGCGCACCTGCTCCTCATCGGCGTCTCCCTCGCCCTCGCCGCCATGCAGCTTCTGGATCAGTTTCTCTGCCAGCTTACCCAGAGTCGGCGACTCGCTCAACGCCATCACCGGCAACTGGATACCGAAGCGGGTCTCGATCGCCGCCATCAGCTCGACCCCCATCAGCGAGTCGAAGCCCATATCGTAGACCGATTTATCGGCGTCGATCTTCTCTTCCGACACCAGCAGGATGGCACTGAGCTCCGCTTTCAACATACCGACCACCGCATCGTGCAGCTCTTCGGGGGTCAACTCGAGCAGCATCCGCGCCAGCTCGGCACGGCTGTCCTCGCCCTGCTCCACCTCGTCGGCACCGCGGGCAATCTCGACGAACTTGGCGCTCTCGGCACTCGGCAGGAAGCGCGCCAGCGCCGTCCAGTCCAGCTCCAGCACACCGAGCGTGCCGCTATCGGCCAGGATCATCCGCTCCAGCGCCGCCAGCGCGGCATCGGAGTGCAGCGCCGCGCCGCCCATGCGGCCCTGCAGCGCATCCTTGATCTTCTCGTTACGCGCCAGGAAGCCGACGTCGTCGATCGCCCCCCAACGCGCACAGGTAGCCACCAGGCCCTGGCGTCGGCGCAGTGCGGTCAGCGCTTCGAGCCAGTGGTTGGCCGCCACATAGCAGCTCTGGCCCGGGTTACCGAACAGCGTCGTGGCCGAGGAGAACAGCACGAACAGCTGCAGTTCCAGCCCCTGCGTCAACTCGTGCAGGTTCAAGGCGCCGGCGATCTTCGGTGCATAGACACGGCGGATATGCGCCGCATCCAGGTTGACCGCCAACGCGTCCTCGATCACTGCCGCGGCATGGACGATACCTTTCAGGGGCGGCAACTCGCCGCTTTCGCAACGCGCCAGCAAAGCCGCCAGCGCCGCGCGGTCGGTCACATCGCAGGCCAGCGCATGTACGCTGACGCCGCTGGCCTGCAGCGCCTCGACCGTGGCCCGCGCCTCGTCGCTGACGGTACCGCTGCGGCTCGCCAGTAGCAGCGTGCGCGCGCCCTTGTCGGCCAGCCAGCGTGCCGTGCGCAGGCCGAACCCGCCCAGGCCGCCGGTGACCAGATAACTCGCCTCGGCACACAGCGTCAGTTGTCCCAGGTCGCCCGGCTGCGCCTTGGACACCGCCTGCGGCGCGCGCTCGTAACCGATCACCACCTTGCCGATCTGGCGCGCCTGCTGCATGAAGCGGAACGCATCGACCACCTGGTCGGCACCGAAACGGGTGTAGGGCAGCGGATGCAGCTCGCCCTGGTGGAACAGCTGCATCATCTCGGCGAACAGTACCCGGGTCAGCTCCGGCCGCTCCTTCATCAACTGGTCGGAGTCGATGCCGAAATAGCTCAGGTTGTTGCGGAACGGACGCAGGCCGATCGGCGTGTTCTCGTAGAAATCGCGCTTACCGAGCTCCAGGAAGCGACCGAACGGCTTCAATACCCGCAGGTTCTGGTTGATCGCCTCCCCGGCCAGGGAGTTCAGCACCAGATCCACGCCACGGCCGTCCGGGGTCTGCGCCAGGATCTCTTCGGCGAAGGTCAGCGCACGGGAGTCGTAGATATGCTCGACGCCCATCAGGCGCACGAAATCGCGCTTCTCCTGGGAACCGACGGTGGCATAGATCTCGGCGCCCATCAGTTGGGCGATCTGGATCGCCGCCACACCGACGCCGCCAGCCGCGCCGTGGATCAGGATGCGCTCGCCCGGCTCCAGCCGCGCCAGGTGTTTCAGCGCGTAGTAAACGGTGAAGAAGGTGGTCGGGATGGTCGCTGCCGCCTCGAAATCGATCCCCTCCGGAATCTGGGCGATCGCCTCGGTTCCGGTGACCAGGCGGGTACTGAAGCTGGCCGGTCCGAAACCGACCACCCGGTCGCCGACCCGATAGTCGCTGACGCCGGCACCGACCGCCGTCACGCGGCCGGCAAACTCCAGCCCCAGCGACGGACCGGAGAAACCGTTCTCGATCGCTTCGTCGGACAGCAAACCCAGGGTGTACATCACATCGCGGAAGTTAAGCCCGGTGGCCTTTACCTCGATCTCGACCTGCCCCTCGGCGGCGGCAGGCAACGGCTGTTCGAACCACTGCAGATGGCGCAACTGGCCCGGCTGGCTGAACCCCAGCGTCAGGCGGCTGGCTGCTGAATGCCGCTCGACGCTCCCGGGCGCCGACTCGAGCCGCAGCCGCGGTGCGAAGCGCCCGCCCTCGGCCAGGATCAGCAGCTCCTGCTCCAACGGCGCGGCCGGCGGCTCGAGCAGGGTGTCGACCAGCGTCTGCAACACCGCCGCATCGAGCGTCGCCGGCAGATCGAGCAGACGCAGGCCGGCGCCCGCGAACTCATTCATCAGCGTACGCCCGAAGCCCCACAGCGACGCGTCGCCGGACGGGGTCGTCGGCGCCGCGTCGGCCACCGGCTGGTCGTTGGCGAACATCGCGGCAACGGCCTGCGTCAACAGCCAGCTGTGGTTGAATGCCGAATGGGTTTCGCACGCCGTTGCCAGCGCAATGGCGTCGCGACTGCGCTGGACCTGCGCCTCGAGGCTGGCGTCGCCCAGCCCGCGTAGCAGCACCAGTTGAGTGACCGCCTCGCTCGGCGCCAGCTGCGTCAACTGCTGCTCCAGCTCGCGCTGCCCGTCCAGGCACAGCACCACGTTCTGTCCCCGCTGCTGCAGCTCCGCCTCGATCTGACGTGCCAGCAGCTCGGTACCCGGGTCGGCCAGCAGGCACCAGCGTTGCCGCGCGACCTCCTCCGCCGGCTCCGGCACTGCCGCCCGCGCCCGGATCAGGTAGGGGCCGGAGTGTTCATCGTGCAGGTAGAGCTTTTCGATCTGGCGGTAGTTCAGCGCGTTGAGCAGCGTTTTCCACTGCGCCGGCGTCGCCTGCTGGGTCTGCCGCTCATCGATCCACCACTGCTCGTCTAGGCCCAACACCTGGTCCATCCACCAGGACTTGTGCTGTCCGAACAGCAGCAGATCGGCGTCCCCGGAGGTCAACTGCGGCAACAGCGCCAGCACCTGACGCGCATCGGCCAGGCTGACGAACTCCAGGTTGACCAGTACCAGATCGGCGGCCAGCGCCGCCGCGTCCACCGTGCCGCGCTCCAGATCGAGCCGGATCGTCTGCAGCCCCGGGAAACGCTCGCCGAGCCCCTGGGCTTCCTCCAGCGCTTCCGGCGAGTGGCTGGCGTAGGCGTAGTCGCTGACCTGCGCGTCGAGGCTGTCGCAGATCAGTTGCCCAAACAGCGGCGCGGCTGCACCGACCTCCAGCACGCGCAGGCGGCGCCCGGCGCCGAGGTGACCCTGCAGCTCCCGCACCGCCTGGGCCAGCGCGGAACCGATCAGCTGTTGTGCCGCTTGACCGCACTGGCAGCGCAACAGCGCCGCAAAGCCGGCCTGATCCGCCATCGGCAGCGTCTCCTGGGCACCGGCAAGGCGCCGCGGCAACTGCTGGCCATAACGTCCGGCCAGTTGCGTCAGCGGGAAATACTGCGGGTATTCGCGCACCAGGGCGTTCCAGATCAGCTCCGGCTCCACCTCCGGCGCCTCGATCTGCTGCAACGGCAGCGAGTACAGACTCTCCAACGCGACACAGAGCCGTTGCGCCAGCGGCGCCCAGGCCTCCCGCGGCGCGCCGCTCTGTTCGGCATAATCACGTAACGCCCGTACCGCGAAGCCCTGCACCAGGCTGTCGAGCAGCGGCTCGACCTCGGCGGCATAGGCGTCGCCCAGCCCCTGGCTCTGGTACTGGCGCACCAGCCAGGCGCTGCAACGACTGATCAGCGCGTGATCGGCACTGCCCTGGCGCGCCAGCGGGGCCGGCGTCAGGTGGTAATCGAGGAAGCTGAGCTCATGCTGTTCGGCACGGTGCAGGCGCACCGCCTTGAACCTTGCCTCTTCGATCACCAACAACGCCTTGCCCTGGCGATCGAAAATCTCGAAATCGGCGGTCAACGAATGCGGCAGACGGCGGCGCAGCCGCACCCGGGTCAGGCCCGGGATCTGCTCGCGGGCCGCACCGGCGTTGAACTGGATCCGCCCGGCACGAACCGGCACATAGGCCATGCCCGGTTGCTGCTGCAGCTCCTCGGCCAACAGCTGGATAAACAGCTGGAAGGAGGAGTCGAGAATCCCCGGATGCATGTGGTAACTGGGCAGCATCTCCAGCACTTCGGCGCTGGGTTCGATCACCCCGATGACCGTATCGCCCTCGATCCAGCCGCGGCTGACGGCCTGGAACGCGGGGCCGTAATCGAGCCCCGCGGCGCGCGCCATCGCCTGATGCCGCTCCCGGTCGAAATCGGCCGGCCGCAGCGGCAGCTCCGGGGCTCGCCGCTGCAGCTGCAGGCCCCGGCTCTGCTCCAGGATCCGTGCCTTCAAATGGGCATTCCAGGCCTGATCGGCATCGACATCGGTACTGGCCTGATCGCGGCTTGCGACCCGCAACTGGCCATAATCGGCCAGGGTCAGGCGCACCACCTTGCTGTTCAACTCATCCAGCAGCAGCGGGCCGAGGATCTCCAGCTCTTCGATATCCAGCAGATCGCCGTGCCGGAGCCGCTGCGCCGCCGCCAGTGCCAGCTCGATGAAGCCGGCACCGGGAAACAGCACCGCGTCCCCGACCTTGTGGTCCGCGAGCCAGGGGTAGCGCTGGGTGTCGAGCTGACTCTCCCAGCTCAACGTCTGATGGCGCAGGCGATAGCCCAGCAGCGGATGCTGATAGTGGCGCTGCAGGATACCGATGGAATCGCTGGTGCTCTGATGCCAATACGACTCCCGCTGCCAGGGGTAGTGCGGCAGAGCGGCCAGCTGGCCGTCGACCGGGAAGAAACTGCGGTAATCGACCTCGGCACCGCTCAGCATCAGCTGCGCGGCGGCGCGCTCGACCTGGCTCGCCTCATCGCGATAGCGCGACAGGGTACCGATTACCGCCCCCGTACGGCCTGCATCGCGCAGCGCGTCGTTCAGGTAACTGCGCAAGACCGGATGCGCACCGATCTCGACGAAACAGTTGATCCCCTGCTCGATCAGCTGATCCAGCGCCGCCTGGAACAGCACCGGTTGGCGGATATTGAGCCACCAGTATTCGGCCCCCAGCTCGCGGCCATCCAGGGCCTCCCCGGTGACGGTGGAGATATAGCGGCAGTGCTGGGTCTTAGGCTCGATCGACGCCAGGGCATCGATCACCCCCTCGCGGATCGGCTCCATCAATGGGCTGTGGAAGGCGTAATCGAGGTCCAGACGACGGAAGAAGGTGCCCTGCTCGGCCAACTGCCGCTCCAGCTCGCCGAGCTGGGCCGGGCAACCGGCCAGGGTCACGCCGCGCGAGCTGTTGATGCCGGCCAGCGCGATCTGCTCATAGGGTTGCAGCAGCGGCGCCATCGCGTCGGCGCCGAGCCCCACCGCGGTCATCTCGCCGCGTCCGGCGGTCTGGCCCTGATAGTAACTGCGGTAATAGATCACCTTGACCGCATCAGCCAGGCTCAAGGCGCCGCAGGCCCAGGCCGCGGCGACCTCGCCGACGCTGTGACCGGCCACGGCGAGCGGCGCGATCCCCTGCTCGCGCAGCATCTCGGTAATCCCGACCTGCAACGCGAACAGCGTGGGCTGGGCGATCTCGGTCTTGATGAACCGCTCGCTGCCGTTGGCACCCTCCATCTCGGCCAGCAACGAAAACTCGGCATACTGGCTGAACAGGCGGTCCACCTCGGCCACCGCGGCGCGGAAGGTTGCCGACCCGCTCAACAGGCGCCGGCCCATGGTCTCCCACTGGCAACCGTTACCGGAGTAGATAAACGCGGGGCCCTGGGCCGCCTCGACCCGGCGTGCAGTGTAGACACCGCTGCTGTCGCCGCCGCTCGCGTAGGCGCTCAACTGCGCCGCGGCCTCCTTGGCATCCCGGGTCAGCAGCAGCAGCCCCTCGGCGTGATGTTCGCGCCGGAACAGGCTGCTCCAGGCCAGATCGTACAGACACTGATCCTGTTCGCGCAGCGCGCCGGCCATCTGCGCGGCGGCCGCCTTCAACGCCTCGCTGCTGCGGGCCGAAACCCGTAGCGGCAGCGCCCGCAGCGGAGTCTCCGCGGCAACGGGCTCTGGTGCGGGCCCTGCCGGCATTTGTTTCTGCGCGGAGGGCTGTTGTTTCTGCGCGGAGGGCTCCTGCTCCGGTGGCGAAGCGAGGATGACGTGGGCGTTGGCACCGCCGAAACCGAAGGAGTTGACACCGACCACCAGGCGCCCCTCGGCTTTCAGCGGCCGGTTCTCGCTGACCACCTCGATATTCCACTCGTCGAAGCGGATCTTCGGGTTCGGCGTCTTCATGCTGATCGTCGCCGGCACGACCCGGTGGCGGATCGCGTACAGCGCCTTGGCCAGACCCGCCACCCCGGACGCGGTCTCCAGGTGCCCGACATTGCTTTTCACCGAGCCGATCGGCAGCGGCGTACTGCGCGCCTGGCCCAGCGCCTCGCCGATGGCGCGGGTCTCGATCGGATCGCCCACCGCGGTCCCGGTACCGTGGGCCTCCAGATAGTCGATCTCGTCGGCGCTGATCCCCGCTTCCCGATACGCCTTGCGCATCAGCGCGATCTGCGCCTGCGGGTTGGGCACCGTCAGACCGGACTTATAGCCGTCGGTATTGACCGCGGTACCGGCCACCACGGCCAGGATCGGATCGCCATCGGCCAGCGCCCGGCTGTACTCCTTGAGCAGGAACACGCCGCCCCCCTCCGAACGCACATAGCCGTCGCCGGCCGCATCGAACACCTGGCAGCGTCCCTGGTGCGACAGCATGGTGGCCTTGGAGAAGATCATGAAACCGTAAGGGTGCAGGTGCAGACTGATCCCACCGGTCAGCGCCATATCGGTCTCGCCGCTGAGAATGGAGCGGCAGGCCTGGTGGAACGCCATCATCGACGAGGAGCAGGCGGTATCCATCGATACGCTCGGTCCATGCAGGTCGAACAGGTAGGAGATGCGGTTGGAGCCGATGCTGGACGCGGTCCCGGTGCCGGTGGAGGTATCGATGGCGCTGAAATCATCGGCAAAACGGTAGGCGTAATCCACCGAGGCGATGCCCATGAACACGCCGCAGTCGCTGCCGCGCAACGAGGAGGGGGCGATCCCGGCACTTTCGATCGCCTCCCAGCTCATCTCCAGCAACAGGCGCTGCTGCGGATCCATGTTGGCCGCCTCGCGCGGCGAGATGCCGAAGAACTGCGCATCGAAGCCGGAGATATCGCCGAGACTGCCCGCCGCGAAGGTATAGGCCGTGCCGGGATGGCGCTTGTCGGGATGCAGGTAGGTTTCTTTGCTCCACCGCTCCGGGGAGACCTCCGTCACCAGATCCCGGTTATCCAGCAGATCCTGCCAAAACCGATCCGGTGTCGTACCCGGGAAGCGAAAGGAGGTACCGACAATCGCGACACGTCTATCCATAAAAACTGCTCAATATCCGCAAACTGAACCAAATTTTAATTCTAACCAGAAAGTAACCATATTAGACAGACTGGTTACCGGCGGTTAAACCTGCTAGTCCTAACAAACGCTGCGCCAGACACTCCACCGGCATCTCCACCGGCGCGGGCAGCGCGTCGACACCCGGCCGGGCGCTCCAGATCAGATAATCGGTCAGCCCGTCGGGCTCACCGTGGCGCGCATACACCTGGGCCATGATCGGGACATGATCGCCGTACCAGCACAGCAGTCCGCCACGCGCCTGCGCCGCCAGGGCGTGACGCAACTCCGTGACCATGTTGTCGGCATTGGCCAGATGTTGCAGGTACACCGTCAGATCGCGGCACCCCTCCGGTGCCCGCGGTTGCCGATACCAGCGCTGCTCCGCCTCCGCCGAGGGCGTCTCCAGATGCAGCGGCCCATGGTTCTCCATCGTGATCACGAAGATGAACAGCGGTGCGTCCCCCGCCTCCGCCAGCAATGACTGGACCTTACGCGTGACCGCCCGGTCGCCCACATACTGGCCCTGACGGTCGGTCGCATCGAACGCCTCGATACCGATGAAACGCTCGAACCCCAACCGCGGAAACACCCGGTCGCGCAGGTAGAAGCTGGCCGGGTAGGGATGGACGCAGATGGTGCGATAGCCCGCCGCACGCAGCGTTGCGGCCAGATTCGGCACCTCGCGCTTCGACAACTGGTGATAGGGGTTGAAACGGTGTACCCCCAACTGCTCCGGCGTCAATCCGGTGAGGAACGCACACTCGGTACGTACCGTGTTCGCGCCCCAGGCCGGTACCCTTAGCCGCCCCTGCTGTAACGCCTGGGCCCGCACCCGATCGAAACCATCCAGCACCTCGGAGGCTACAAACGGATAGTGCGGGCGCGGATCGAAGAAGGATTCGCTCTGGACCACAACCAGATGCGGAGGCGCCTTGGGGGGCGCCAGCGGCTCGGTGGCGAAGGGCGTTTGTTGCAGCCGTAACGGTTGGCATGCGAGCCGTCCGTACGCCCACAGATAGGCATAAAACCCCAGTCGATGCAGGTCCCGGGCCGGCTCGAACGTCACCGCGGGTAAACCGTGCTGCCCCAGCCACAACAATCCGCCGGCGCCTAAGGCCAACACCAGTGCTGCGAGCAGAACCCACGCCCAACCCAGCGTCGCGACCAGCGAAGGTTCCAGCCAGAGCCCCGCCACGACCGCCAGGAGCCCTCCCAGCGATGCCAGCACCGTACGTGCCACGCCGAAAAACGGCAGGTAGAGACGTGGATGGCGGATCGCATCGGTGAAGTATTCGAAATCCTGCACCAGAAAAGGTTCCCGCAGCGACTGATATTTGGCGTTGTTGACCAGTACCAGCAGCAGCTGAAACGCGCCGAGCAATGCCAGCGCGAACCAGGGCCGTTGCAACAGCGGCAGCAGCAGCGCAAACGCCGCCAGCATCAGGCCGGCATGGAGGCACAGCGCGGCGCCGGGCCGTCCCTTCAGCCCCGACACCCCGGGCAACAGGCGCCGCTCCAGCAGCCAGGACAACGGCAACACCACCACCAGGGGTAACAGAAAGCTCCCGACCATCCCCTCAGCCACCGTAATCGAGCCAGCGCAGGATCCGTTGCGACAGTGCCGCCGGCAGTACCGCCAGCCACCAACAGCCGAAGTTCAACGGGAACGGAAAACTGATCCGGGCCCGGTTGCGGGCGACGCCCCGGGCGATCACCCGGGCCGCACGCTCCGGTTGCCACAGGAACGGCTTGGGTCCTGGCATCTCGTGACACATCGGCGACGCCACATAGCCCGGCATCACCACCGTGACACCGACTCCCTGGCCGGCCAACCAGCCGCGGATCGCCTCCCCGTATGCCTTGACCGCCGCCTTGCTGGCGCTGTAACTCGGGGTTACCGGCAGCCCGTAGTAACCGGCCAGCGAGCTGATCAGCACCAGTTGCCCCTGCCCTCGCGCGCGCATGCGCTGGGCCAGGTCGTTGGTCAGCGCCAGCGTCGCGCGGATATTGAGCGCGAGCAAGGCCTCCATCTCGCGCCAGGACTCGCCGGCCTGCTGCGGCCCGGTATTGATGTTCATGCCGGCACAGGCGATGGCCAGGTCCGGCACCGCGTCGCTGCACACCCGCTCCAGCCAGGCCAGCAGCGCCTCGGTATCGCACAGATCCAAGCGCTCGCTCAGCACCTCCGCCCCGGCCTCGCGGCAACGCTGCGCGACCGCCTCCAGCTGCTCCGCATTGCGCCCCTGTAACAGCAGGGTGCGTCCGGGCCTAGCATAATGGCAGGCCAGGGCCCCGCCGATCGCCCCGGTCGCGCCGGTGATCAGAATTCTGGTGAAGCGGTTGCTCACAGCAATTTCTCCAGCGGCGATTGCTCCGCGCTGAGCTGAACGGCCGCATTGTCCACCGCGAGCCGGATCCCCCGCTCGCAGTAGAAGCCGCCATTGACATGGGTGGTATGGATAACGGTGTCACGATAGGCCTGGAACAGCTGCGCATCGGGCCGGGGCCGCTCGGACCAGAACGCCTCCAGCGGCCCCTGGAAGGTCAACCCCGGCAGGTTGTAGATCGGATCGGCCAGCGTCAGTGTCGGACAGCCCTGCTCCAGCGCGACGCCGCCCACGGTGCTGTTCACGGTGACCGTGCCCCGGGCATGTTTCAACAGCCGGTTCAGATCGCCGGACTCCAGGTAGAGCACCCGGCCCACCATATCGTACTGCTGCTCCAGCCTGGCGATGATCCGCCGGTAGTTGACCAGCCCCATATCGAGCGGATGATTTTTAATCACCAGCCGGGCCTCCGTCGTCGCATCGCGCACGAACGACGCCATCACCAGCTCGATCACCTCCGCCATGTTGGCGAAGCGGGAGTGGTCGCGAATCTGGGCATCACCGTTCAACTGCAACGGCAACAGGTAATAGGGCCGCTTGCTGGCGAGCAACGCGTCTATAGCGACAGCATCGCGCCGCTTCCAGCCCGGCAGCCGTGCGAAGCGCCGCAGATAGGCGGCATATTCGACCGGTGCCGTGACCGGTGCGTGAGTCGTATACCCCGGGTAAAACAGCGGGTTGAGCGCACTGCACAGGTGATAGCGCACATCGTGGTAGGCGCGCTGGCGAAACGCCGAGCGAAAACGCTGCGGCTCCGGCTGGGCCGGCAGCCGTCGATGTACGTCGCGAAACCAGTCCGGATCGCGTGGCAGCAGCGAGTGACCGTTCACCCCCTCGCGCTCCAGCGTCACCCAAAAGGGGCGGAAATATCCCTCCTCGAACACGTGTGTGCGCACACCGAACTGCTCCGCACGTTGCATCGATGCACGATGGATAGGACGGCAGTCGCCGAACATCACCTGATCGGTGACCTGATACCGCTGCCACAGCGACTCGATAAACTCGGGCAGAGCATCGAGGCCGCCGCGGTGATGGTGGCTCGCCCGCAGCAGCCCCCAGTTGGCCCAGTCACCGCCATTGAAATTGACCTTGTGAACCTGATGTCCGTCTTGCTCCAAGCGACGCCCCAGGTGGGCGAAGAACGGGGAGCAAACTCCCTGCAAAAACAGAAAACTACGTTTTGGCAAAGCCTAGGCTTCCTCAACACAGCCCGTGCAACAGAGCAGACAGCCTAGCGCCGTCAGCTGCGTTCGCGGCTGAAATGACCGAAAAAATTGCGCTGCGCGCCGCTGGCGATCTTCTTCTTGTCCTGGCGTAGCAGCTCCCGCTGCCAGACCCACTCGAACAGTCTCGCGGTCAAGCGCGGCAACGGCGTAAACAGTGGGTTGAACGGATTGTCCCGCGCCTGCATCCACACCGTCATACGCTGGCTTGGCGCGCTGGCCTCTCCCCGCCGATGAAAACCGTACACGTTACCGATTAGCAGAGTATTGGCGGGCACGTGCAACGCCTTGGGCTCCAGCCCCATCCGCTTCAGGTCCGCCGCATCGACCCGGAACGAGCCGTCCCAGTAGCGCCCGGGCTGACGCGCCTTGCCCCTTTTGCTCGCCTCCAGGCTTTCCCGGTATTCCCAGCGCAACCGCGCCCAACTGAGACGCTGGGAGCCGGGCACATAGACATGGGGGCCATTGCGCTCGTCGGCGGCATCGATAAACAACCAGGCCTTGACGCAGGGATGGAAGGTATCGGTGTGAAAATCGCGTTGGGGATCCGGCTTCGGCGCGACGTTGGCATGGTTACACAGGTTTTCGATGAAGAAGAACGGCGGGCGGTTCTTGGACGAGCACCAGCGCATCAGCCGGTCCAGCTGCGGGCCGTCGGCGAACGCCGTCAACTCGGGCAGGTCGCGGCGCACCGCAGCGGTCATGAAGGCCCGCTGTGTCAACGTGGTCCCCTCGACGAATTCGCGTATCGGGCCCTGGTACGCTTCGATCTCGTGACGCAAACGTGCGAACTGCTCGGGGGGCAGAAAATCCCGTTTCAGCAGGTAGCCGTCGCGCAGGAAGGTACGCCGATCCCCGGCCGGCACCAGCGGCGCCAGCAGCAGCAGACGAAAACGAAACAACAGCTGGGACAGGATCACCCGCAGCAGGTGCAGACCGCAGCGGTTGAGCCAGTAGCTACCGAGGATGCGGTTTTTGCGAAAGCTCTTCGACCAGGTGAACAGCTCGATGAACCAGAGGGGCCAACGCAGTGCCCACCGCCCCCATCCGGCCAGCCTCGCGGCCATGCCGTTATCCGGACGCGCCGATACCCTGCTCGCTTCACGCCGCACTGGCCGACCTCCTGCTCTGGATCCATGAAAACCCGGCAAGCTTACCGCATTTTGCCCGCCAAGTGTGCCCGGCAACCGAGACTATTTGCCTTGTAATAGTGCACGGCGATCGCCGTAAACAATAAACCAGGGGTTGAGCAACTCGCTGGTATCGGCATAACTGAGCGGTTCGTCGTCGAGACGCAACACTTCACCGCCGGCCCCATTGACCACCGCATGCCCGGCCGCGGTATCCCATAACGCGGTCGGCCCCAGGCGCGGATACAGGTCGGCGGCCCCTTCGGCCACCAGACACAACTTCAGCGAACTCCCCAGCGCCACCATCTCGTAGCGATCCAGTCGCGCCAGCCAGTCGTGGGTCTGTTGACTGGGATGGGAGCGACTGCCGAGCACACGCCAGGCAGTGTCCGTCCGGTGTGTCGCTACCGTAATCGGCCGGCGCAGGTTATCGGCGCCGATTTTGACCGCCCCCAAGCCGCGCGCGGCACTGTAGGTCACGCCGGGAACCGGCGCGTACACCACCCCCAGCACCGGCACGCCCCGCTCGATCAGGGCGATATTGACGGTAAACTCCCCGTTACGCTTGATGAACTCCTTGGTACCGTCGAGCGGATCGACCAGCCAGTAACGCCCCTGCTCATCGGCACCGGGGAAAGCATCGACATCCTCCTCGGACAGGATCGGCAGCGCCGGCGACAACGCCTGCAACCGCGCCAGGATCAGTTGGTGCGCCGCGGCGTCGGCTTCGGTCAGCGGCGACTTGTCCGCCTTCTCCTCGATGCGAAAGGCACGCCCGTAGATCTGCATGACGGCCCGACCGGCATCCTGCGCGATCTTTTCGACCGCCGCCAGCAACTCGGTAGTGAGGTAACCCATGCCTACACCCTCTTCCGTATCAGGCGCCAAACGCGCGTTCTCAAACTGGGCCCGGACCCGGCACTCCGTTGTCGCGTCAGCAGCTCCACCGCCGTTTCGGCGTTGATATGTTCACCGCTGCGCGGATCGACATACAGCGGGTACAGGATCAGCGTTGCCGCCACCAACTCATCCAGCGCTCTGGTGCGGCTGCGCCGCGGGCAGGTTAAACGATCCCGGGTCAGCCCCCAACCCGCATAAAAGGGCAGGCCATAGGTGGTAACGGGTATCTCCCGCAATAGCGCCTCGAACCCGGTCAATGACGTCAGGGTGTGCACCTCGTCCACCTGTTCGAGCAGTTCCGGCATCGCAATATCGCAGACCTGCAGATCGAACAGCGAATCGCCCTCCAGCACCCCGATTCGGCCCCCGCCCACCACGTCCGGGTGCGGCTTATACACGATGAAGGCATCGGGATTCGTACGCCGGACCTGCTCCAGCAACTCCCGGTTGCTCTTCCACTGCAGCGAGCCATAGCGAATGGACGCATCGGTCTCGACCTGGCCCGGCACCAGGAGGATTCTGCGCCCGCGCGGCAGTTGCAGCCGTTGCGAGATGCCGACGTTGTATTTGGATAACTTCTGCTCGACCAGCCGCCGACGTAATTTACTGGCGCGCAGCAGCAGGTCCGGCGCGATATCTGCGCACTGCAGCAGTTGCTCGAGATCGCTCGGGTGAGTCGCATCGTAGTAGATACCGCGCGAATCGAGCACCAGGGAGAGCGGATCGACCAGATCCACCCCCAGCCCCACCGAACGGATAAAGCCATCCTCGATACGCCATAGCGGGAGCTGTCGTGCCTGGCACTGAGCGCGCAACGCCGCGGTCAGCTTCGAGGCCCAGACCAAGACCCTGCCGGCGGCGGGCGCTTTCACCAGCGCCCCGCTATCCCAGTCGACCCGACCGCCGACGAAGCGTGAGATGAACGGCCTCTTCCAGTTGGCAAAATCCAGCGCCAGCCAGTCTGCACTGACCCGCTCCCGGGCGCGCTTCTGATCGGCGATCAACGCCAGCGTATCCTCGAACTCGCAACGGGAACCGGTATAGGGATTGATATAGCGGCAATAGCGCAGATAGGCGGCGCTAAACACCGCCTCCAGCGAACGCGGCCGGTTGCGCCGCGGACACGACTGGCGGTCCTGCGTCAGGCCCCAGCCGGCATAGAACGGCATCCCGTAGCAATGCACCTCCTTGCCGGCGACCAGCGCCTCGAACCCCAGCTGACTGGTGACGACATAGACCGCCCGCACCCGATCCAGCAGTGCCCAGGGCGACAGATCCTCGCTGATCAGCCGACAACCGCGCGCCTCGGCCAACGCCAGCAGGTGTCCCCGCTTCTTGCCGGCCACCACGTCCGGGTGCACCTTCACCAACACCTGCGCTCCCGGATTATCGGTGATCGCATCCTCCAGCATCTGCTGGAACGTCGCGGCTTGCGCCAGACCGTACTCGATCGACGCATCGCCAGCGGTCTGGTCCACGACCAGGACGGCAGGCCCGAAGCCGTCCAGGGCCAGGCGCTCCGGATCATCGGGCGCATGGTTGTACTTGGACAGGCGGTAGCGGCGAAGTAGCGCCATGGCGTTCTGCGCCCGCGCGGCCTCAGCCGCGGAAAGGTCGGCCGCGAGAATCAACTGCTCAAGATCACTGGCGCGGGTGGCATCGTAATAGATACCGCGGCGATCGACGATCAGACTATGCGCCAGCGCACCGTCTACGCCCAACCCGAGCGAGCGTAAAAAGCCGTCCTCCAGCGAGAGGTAGGGTAGGCCATGGCATTCGGCGTAGTGTCGTGCCCGCGCGGCGGAAGGCTTTAACCCCCATCCGGCGACAGCCTCCAGGGAACGTGGCGAGGTAAATCTCGCCACCTTGCGACACGGGGACTCCAGCAGCTCGGCCAGATAGGCGATGCGATCGATCCCGGAAGAGAAGTAGCCAATCATAATCCGTCTGTCTCCCGTCTATCCCTTCCGCAGTGCAGGAAACAGGCGCTGCAGCAAGCGATAAAAACGGGTACTCAGCTTGGGCCCTCGTGCCCGCCCCTGCTGGCTCACCAGGTAATCTATCGCCTCGCCGACCTCGATGCGACGTCCGCTCTCGGGATCCACATAGATCGGATAGAGGATCAGCGCCGCCGCCACCAACTCGTCCAGCGTCCGCACTCTAGTGCGCCGGTCGCAGCTGAGCTGGTCGGTGGTCAGTCCCCACCCGGCGTAAAACGGCAGGCCATAGGTATACACCCGCTTGCCGCGCAACAGCGCCTCGAATCCGGCGAGCGACGAGATCGTATGGAGCTCGTCTACCCGCGCCAACAACGTCGCCATACTGATATCGGTGACGATCAGATCCGCCAGCGCATTGATCTCGGACCACCCCTGCTCGCGACTGCGCCCCCCCGCCAAGACGTCGGGATGCGGCTTGTAAACGATATACGCCTCGGGCTTTGCCTTGCGCACCGCCTGTAACAGCGCCAGGTTGGTTTTGATCACTGGCGAGCCCAGCTTGATGGAGGCGTCGGACTCCACCTGCCCCGGCACCAGCACGATGCACTTTTGGTCTGGAAACGACAGTAGCCGATCCCGGCCGACGTTATATTTCGACAGACCACTATCGACCAAGCGCCGGCGGATAAGCGCGGCATGCGATAGCAGCTCGTCATTGAAAGCCGCCTCCGCCAGCAGTTGCTCCAAATCACTGGCGCCGGTGGCGTCGTAATATATCCCCCGCCGATCCAGTACCAACGACAGCGGCGGAACCAGGTTCACGCCCAGCCCGACTGAACGGAGAAACCCATCCTCCATGCGCCAAAGCGGCAGATGATAACGCTGGCAGAGTTCCGTAATCTGAGCCGTTATTTTACCGGACCAAACCACGACACGGGCGATATTAGCCGTTTGCTCAATCAACTCCGGCGATAACTGATCGATAAACCGACACTCTTCGTCCGAAGCCAGGAAACCCGGGATGAATGGATGTTTCCAGCGGGAAAATCCGATCAACAGACATACCGATGAGGGCTCAATAACGGACTGCATCACATTACCAACGCTTTATAGCCGGATCTGAAATCAGACCGCATATGCAAATAAGCTTAACGATCTTGTTCAAAAGGCAATAGCAAAAACATTTAGCGACCAGATCGTAGCAATAAACCGGGCATCCCATGATCCATCAGCGTTCACATGATGCCCCTGATTTAAAAACACCTGTCAGAATGTATATTCCAGCAGTCCGACAAGGCGCTCGTTAGCGTCGCGAACCAACAGGGTTTTAATCTTATTTTCCTTAATAAGCTCTTCCGCCACCGTTAGTTTTTCGTCCATATGAATGGTCACGGGTGCCTGCGCCATATGTACTTTAACGGGTTGCATCATCGCATTGGCATCGTCCAGTAACGCTCTGCGCAGGTCGCCATCTGTCAGCGTGCCTAAAATATGCTCATCCTCCACCACAACCGCGATACCGGAGCGGCTTTTCGTCATGACGAAAAGACAATCGCGAACCAGGGTGTCGCGCATCACCAGCGGAAGATCCTCCGTACGCATGACGTCTTTAACCGAGGTCAACAAGCGCCGCCCCAGGCTGCCGCCGGGGTGGAAGCGGGCGAAATCCTCCGGTCGGAAGTTACGCTCCACCATCAGCGCCACGGTCAGCGCATCGCCCATCGCCATGGCAGCGATCGTCGACGTCGTCGGAGCCAGGTTATGCGGGCAGACCTCCCGCTCCACCTTGGCGATCAGATTGATATCCGAATGCTTCGCCAGTGTAGACTCAGGATTTCCATGCAGCCCGATAATCTTATTACCAAAACTTTTGATCGTCGGAATCAGCTTCAGTATCTCATCGGTTTCACCGGAATTAGAGATCAATAGCACCACATCTTCCGGAGCGATCATTCCGAGATCGCCATGGAAAGCCTCGCCGGGGTGGATAAAGAACGCCCTCGTCCCGGTGGACGCCATGCTGGCGGCGATCTTCCTGCCGATATGACCAGACTTCCCCATCCCGGAGATAATCAGTCTCGCGTCCGATTCGAGAATCGCATTTACGGCCGCTACAAACTCACCATCCAGTGATTCCGCGAGCGATGCCAAGGCACTTGCCTGCTCAGATATGCTGGATACACCGGATGATAAAATACTATTCTGATTACCGTTCATAATTTACGCTTTTAAAGACTTATGTATTGCTGCAATTGTTGGATGCATCCCTGACATAAGTTCATCGCTCCCTCTGAAGAATCCGCTTCGGCATAACAGCGCAGCTCCGGCGCGTTACCCGATGGGCGCAGATGCACAATATCGCCGTTGGCGAAGCCGATCCGCAGTCCATCGGTCAGATCGATATCGACCGCATCGCCCGACTTCGGTGCCATCACCTGTGCCGCCTGGCGGGGATCATCGCACAATTGCGCGATCAGCGCTCGGCTGGTCGCGGTGGCGAAGTTCTGCAGGCGGTCGCTGGCAGTGAAACGGGCGGGCAGATCCCCACTCAACGCCGACAACGGCACGCCCCGTGCCTTCGCATCGGCCAGCAGTGCAAGCATCGGCAGCACCGCATCTCGAGTCGGCAGCGCACCCAGGGTACGGCCCTCCCGGGTCAGTTCGCAACCGAGCAGGAAACCGCCATTCGCCTCATACCCGACCACGCTGCTCCCCAGGCCGGCAAGCTGCTGCATACCGGCGATCACATACGGCGAACCGATGCGTGTACGCAGTACCTGCTTGAACGCGCCACAACGCTCGACCGCCGTATTGCTGCTGACCGGCGTTACTACCGATTCCGCCCCCAGCGAGCGTGCGCACAGGATGCCAACGATATCGCCCCGCAGCCACTGCCCGCGCTCATCGCCGATCAGCGGCCGGTCCGCATCGCCATCGGTGGAGACGATCGCATCGAACCCCTGCTCCTCCGCCCACCGCCGGGCCTGGGCGATATCCTCCGGGCGTACCGCCTCGGTATCGATGGGAACGAAGGTATCGGTGCGCCCCAGCTCTACCACGTCCGCACCCAACGCCTGCAGGATCTGCGGCAGCAGATCCCGCGCCACACTAGAGTGGGCATAAAGCGCTACACGCAACCCCTGCAGAGCATCGGGGGCGAAGAATCCAGTGTAGCGTTCGATATAGGCCCCAGCCGCGGCTACGGTCGGCGCTGGCAAAGAGACCGGTAGCAAGGGTTCAGGAATAGTCACCTCGGCCTCGGCGATCGCCTGCTCATCGGCCTTACTGATCTCCCCTTCGGCCCGGTAAAACTTGATGCCATTGCGGTCGAACGGTATATGACTGCCGGTCACGACGATGGCCGGAGCGTTAAGCTGATTCGCGTACCAGGCCAGTGCCGGCGTAGGCAGGCAACCGGCATACACCAGCTCGGCACCGGCATCCCGCACCGCGGCCGCACAGGCGGCGGCAATGGCCGGACTGCTCGGGCGTAGATCATGGCCGATCACGACCCGCATCGGCGCCACGCCCCCCGCTTTCAGCACCTGCAGGAAGGCGCAGGCATAGGCGTAGCAGACCCTGTCGGTCATAGCCGATACCAGACCGCGCGCTCCGCTGGTCCCGAAGCCCACGCCACTCTCCTGCATCAGTTGTTCAATTTTGGTTTTCACGACAGTTCCTTTGTAAGTTAGAGACGTGGGCGCTCAGATCTGTGGATCACAGCGGTGCACGACCGTAACGGTCCTCGAAGCGCACTATGTCATCCTCACCCAGATAAGATCCGGACTGCACTTCGATCAGCTCCAGCGGAATCACACCCGGGTTTTCCAGCGCATGTACCTGGCCGATGGGAATATAGGTGGACTGGTTTTCGGTCACCAGATAGGTGTTATCGCCATTGGTGACCTTGGCCGTACCGCTAACGACGATCCAGTGTTCGGCGCGATGATGATGCATCTGTACCGACAACTTAGCGCCCGGCTGCACCGTGATGCGCTTGACCTGATAGCGGTGACCGTTATCGATAGAGTCGTAGACTCCCCAAGGCCGGTAAACCTCACGATGGTTCATATGCTCATGCCGGCCATCCCGTTTGATGCGCTCGACGACTTTCTTCACGTCCTGCACTTTATCCTTGTGCGCCACCAGCACCGCATCCTTGGTTTCGACGATCACCAGATCATCGATCCCTACCGTCGCCACTAAACGGCTATCGGCGTGCACATAACTGTTGCAGCTGTCATAGGCGATCACATCGCCTTTCAGCACATTGCCATCGGCATCCTTATCGCTGACCTCCCACAGTGCGGACCAGGCGCCAATATCGCTCCAGCCGGCATCCAGGGGCACAACAACGGCGTCCTCGGTTTTTTCCATCACGGCATAATCGATGGATTCCTCCGGACAGGCAGAGAATGCATCGATACCGACACGGGTGAAGGTGAGATCCCTGCTGGCATCGGCCAGAGCCTCCCGACAGGCGTCCAGGATATCGGGACGAAAACGGCGCAGCTCTTCTATATAGCGGCTTGCCTTGAACATGAACATCCCGCTGTTCCACAGATACTTGCCACTCGCGAGGTAGCTCTGTGCTGTAGCCTCATCGGGTTTCTCGACGAACCGATTTACACAGAACCCTCCCGGAGCCAGCTCCGCTCCCTGCTCGATATAGCCATAGCCGGTCTCCGGATGTGTCGGAACGATACCGAAGGTCACTAACTTGCCGGACTCCGCCAAAGGTAGTGCCGTTTTAATAGTCGACTGGAAAACCTCGACATCCTGAATCAAATGATCTGCAGCCAACACGAGCAGGATCGAATCATCACTTATTTCCGCCGCAGTCAATGCCGCTAATGCGATAGCAGGAGCCGTATTTCTACCGGCCGGCTCCAATATGATATTCGCATTATCCATACCGATTTGACGTAACTGTTCCGCAGCTAAAAACCGATGCTGCTCGTTACATATAAGTATCGGCAAGGATA
>QKGH01000295.1 GCA_003250495.1 Marinobacterium sp. | reverse complement strand
GTTCATCGTGACGATGAAGGAGAGCGAGTACAGACCGCCCACCTCGGTGTGGTACGGCGTCAGCTCGTTGAGCCGGAAGGAGAGCTGCCCCTCCCAGGGGAACATGATGCCGTTGATCACGCCGCGCTGGGCCGCCTGATAGGTTTCCGGTGCCGGCATGCCGACTGGCTGGGCACCGAGGCGGGTCAGCATGTCGCCGACCACGGTGGTGGGACGGCGGATCCGCATCCCCTCCAGGTCGGTCGGGGTTTTGACCAGCTTGTCGGTGGTGTGCAGATGGCCCTGGCCGTGGGTGAACAGGAACAGCGGGTGGGTATCGTCATACTCAGCGCCGAGCAGCCCCTCCTCATACAGGTTCTGCAGCACGCAGGAGCCCTGCACCGCGGTCTTGACGATGCCCGGCAGTTCGACGATCTGGGTCAGCGGGAAGCGGTTGGCCGAGTAACCCTGCACCGTCGCGGTGACATCCATGATCCGGTTCTTCACCGCGTCGTACTGTGCCGGCGGCTTGGCCAGCGTGCCGGAGGGGTAGAGCTCGACCTTGATGCGGCCCTCCGACTCCTTTTCCACCTGGTCGGCCCAGGGCTGGAAGATATTCTTGTGCGTTCCCGCCACGGCGGGCCAGATGTGTCCGAAGCGTAGCGTGACATCGGCGGCCTGGCTGGCGCTCGAGTGGCCGAGCAGCAGCAGGGTGGAGGCGGCGATGGCGCCGGCGATCTTATTCAGTTTCATCGGTCTTCCCATTTTATTGTTATGTCTGACGGTGGTTGGGTTTGCGTTGATCGGGTGTCGGTTGGGTTCAGATATCCAGTACCAGGCGTTTGCTCCTGGCACGTGAGCAGCAGGGGGCAAACTCCTCGTTGCTAGCGTGTTCCTGTTCGCTCATGAACAGATCGCGATGGTCCGGTTCTCCCTCCAGCAGGCGTACGGCGCAGGTACCGCAGACCCCCTCTTCGCAGGCGAACGGGATATCGATCTCGCGCTCCAGCAGCACCTCTAGCACCGAACGGTCGGCGGGGATCTCGATCACCTCGCCGCTGCTGGCGAGCTGCACCTCGAACGCACAGTCGCCGTCGTGGGTGCTGCTGTCGGCGGCGAAATACTCGCGATGCAGCTGCGCCGGCTGCCAGCCCTGGGCCTGGGCCGTATCGAGGATATGCGCCATGAACGGGTTGGGGCCGCAGACGTAGAGATGCGTGCCCGGCTGGGGATCGGCCAGCAGGGCGGCGGCATCCAGGCGCGAGTCCGGCGTGGTGCGGCTGTAGTGGAAATGGGCACGGTCGGTAAACTTCGATTGCGCAATGCGCTGACGAAACGCCGTTTGTTCCGGGGTGCGGCTGCAGTAGTGCAGTTCGAACTCCGCGTTCAGGTGACTGAGGCGCTCCGCCATGCACAACAGCGGCGTGATGCCGATACCGCCGGCGATCAGCAGGTGGCGCTCGGCGGCGTGCTCCAGCGGGAACAGGTTGCGCGGTTCGCTGATCTGCAGGCTGTCACCGACCTGGAGCTGCTCGTGTACGGCACGCGAGCCGCCGCGGGAGTCCGGATCGCGCAGGATACCGAGTTCGTAGCGGTGGCGGTCGTCGGGCGGGTTGCACAGCGAGTACTGGCGCACTAGGCCGCCGGGCAGGTGCAGGTCGATATGGGCACCGGCGCTGAACGCCGGCAGTGGCGCAGCGTCGGGGCGGGCCAGCTCGAGCAGACAGATGTCGTCAGTCTCGTAGCCTTTGCCGGTTACTTTTACGTCTATCACAGCATAGATCTCAGCAGGGTCTCCTGGCTCGCAGAGGAGTCGGAGCGGTTGTTGTTATAGGTGTTACTCAGACACGGGTTATTGCGGCCGATCGCTTTGTAGGATCGAGCGGCCCGCACTGCCGTC
>QKGH01000458.1 GCA_003250495.1 Marinobacterium sp. | reverse complement strand
CACATCGAGTGTGGTCAGATAAGACACCACGCCATCCAATACTTGGGAGCCGTAGCCGACCCGGCTGATCACCGCGTTGTACTGGCGGCCGGGCCAGGCATCAACACCGAAGATGGCGTTTTGGCCTGGCCGAACTTGGCCCACATCGGCTTCGTCCACGTTCACCTGCAACTGCATCTTGGTCAGGTCCTCGGCCAGGGTGAACAGCACGGGGGCCTGAAAGGAGGCGGCCACGGTCTGGCCCGGCTCCACCTGCCGGGCCAGCACCACGCCATTGATGGGCGAACGGATGCTGGCCTTGGCCAGATTGGTCTCGTCCGATTGCACACTGGCGCGGGCCTGGTCGACACCAGCCCGGGCGCTGGCTTCGTTGGCCGAGGCGCGCTTCATATTGGCCACGGCGGTATCCATTTCGCTCTTCGACGGCACCTTGCCCGCGGACAATACTGCCACCTGCTGCAACCGTGTCAGGGTCGAGCGGGTTTCCTCGACGGTTGCTTGAGCCTGCAGGACCAGGGCTTGGGCCGCTGCCAGATCGGCCCGGGATTTGGTAACGGCATCCTGCAGCCTGGACAGATCCAACTGTGCCAACAGCTCGCCTTGCTTCACGACATCGTTGTCGTCGACGAATACCTTGTCGACCGTGCCCGACAATTCGCTGCCGACATCCACCTGGTTGGTGGGCTGCAGATTACCGGTGGCTGAGACCTTGACCACCAAGGTGCCGATGTTCGCCGGTTCGGTATGGTATTGCGGTGTTCCTGTGGTGTCGCTACCGACCAGAGCGAGGTAAATCGGCACGCATACCAGTAATGCCAACGCCAGGAACAGCCAGCCATGCCAGCGGCTAAACCGGCCACCGGCGGCACTCGAGCTCAAGAGTGCCTGCAGCTTCGCGGTGGCATCGGGGGTGTCGTGTTCAGGTGCGGTCATGACTTTTCCTTGTTGTCGACCGACTCGGTCTCGGGCGTCCAACCGCCGCCGAGAGCCTTGTAGAGACGGATCTGGGCGCTGCTGTAGTCGCCGGTGCTGCTGGCCAGCTGATCTTCGAGGCTGAGCAGGCTGCGCTGGCTGTCCAGTACTACCTGGAAATCGGCCAACCCCGCCGCATACCGATTACGGGCGATGGCCAGGGTCAGGCGCGCGGAGTTCGTGGCGCGGTACAGTTGTTCCCGCCGCTGGCGGGTGTTGGCCAGGCTGACCAGGGCGTTTTCGACATCCTCCAGCGCCATCAGTACGGCGGCCTGGTAGCTCAGGCGACTTTGCTCCAGCAGCGCATCCTGTATGGCAATGTTGCTGCGGATGCGGCCGGCGTCGAAGAGGGGCGCGCTGACACCGGCCAGCAGTGAATGGGTATCGGCATCGCCGGTGAACAGGCGATTCAGGGTCAGGGATTGCAGTCCCAGCGAGCCGGTCAGCCTGAAACTCGGGTATCGCGCCGCTTCAGCCTCGCCGAGCCGCGCCGTCTGCGCTTCGAGCCGGCGCTGCGCGGCACGCACATCGGGTCGTTGGCGCAGAGTATCGGCGGGGATGCCCGCTGATACGGCGCCCGGCGCGATGGGAATGGCGCCGCTGGCGGATAGGCGCACGTCCGGTTCCCCGGGCGTGCGGCCCAACAGTATGGCCAGCCGGTGGCGCGCTTCGGCGATGGCGGAGCGCAGGCTGGGCAATCCAGCCCGGGTGTTTTCCAGCTCGGTGAGCGCCTGCGCGGCATCCAGTTCCGAGACCAGTCCTGCCTGCTGGCGCCAGCGAGTCAGGTCGTAGGTTTCCTGCAGCGCGGCCAAACCGGCCTCGGCGAGGGTCAGGCGGCGTTCGCTGGTACGCAGTTCCACATAGTTGAACGCCACCTCGGCCACCAGACTGACACGGGTGTCGCGCAGG
>QKGH01000126.1 GCA_003250495.1 Marinobacterium sp. | reverse complement strand
ATTCGACGTGAATTCAGATGTTCAGACGATCGAAGCTAGATTGAGACCCCATGTTGAAAAGTTTTGGACGAATGGAAAGGTATGGAATAAAGGTGCGATTTTTGAAGGGAAGATAACAGAGGACGGCTTCGTAATACGCAGGAACATTAGGTACAGAAATAGTTTCTTGCCAATTCTAGTAGGCACATTCGAGAGGAAGGGAGCTAAAACTAGAATTAGAATCACAGCTAGAATGTTCATATTAACTAATTTATTCATGGTGATATGGCTTGGATTTACACTTTTGTCCTCAATTGATGCGGCGGTCTCTGGGGAAATAAAGGGAGTTATTCCTTTATTAATGTTCGTTTTCGGGTGGGCATTAATGGCAGGTGGTTTTTGGTTTGAGTTTCCTCGTACTATGCAAGAGTTTAAGAGAGTAATTGAGTAAAATGCTAACAAGGCGCAGCAATCGCTCCCGTTGGTCGCTGGGACAGCCAAAACGCTGCGCTTTTTTGTCTGCCCCTGTGCGGGGCGTTATTTGGGTAAAGTGTGAGATCTTATGGAAGAGTTTCTATTCTTGATGGCATTTCCTTTGTTGATATTGGCTCTTGTTACATATGGTATTCCATACCTGTTTTTTGGGTTGAATAATAATGTTAAAAATGAGGAAGTTGATGATTTTGTTATTTATAATGGAAATATTCAAGAAAAGTATATTTGGCTTCCATTAATAAGTGTTTTTCTAATATCTAGACTGATAAAAAATGATTATTCGTTTTTGGGTATTTTGGCTGGCGCGTTATTTTGTATATTACCAACCTATTGGTTTGTTATACCATTTTTGAATAAGAAGGATATGAGAGTACCCGGTTACTCTTTTAAGATGAAATATGGTAAAGAAAGATATAGTAGAGCACTGTTTTTCGTGTTTGGGATTTATCTGATAGCGGGTTCTTTGTTAGAAATAAAATAACAAGGGACTGTGCTCTCCAGTTAAATATTGCGTCATCTCTCCTTGTCCGGCATGTACAAAACAGGCTGCGCTGGACTTGTGTGGTCTGCTAGCCCCGTCACTGGCGGCTGTCGAATGGGTTAGCTAGCGGTTATAATGCAGATGCGAAACGACTGCTATGCGGTCCTTCGTAACTTCTGGAAAGGGGGCCTTCGGGTCCCCTTTTCCAGTTTTGGGGCTTCACTCCTCACGGCAGTCTTGGTGCGCTCCCTATGAGGCGTCTATCAAACGTTTACAGGGCAGGACTCCAGGACCAGTTCCAGGCTATGGCTCTGTCCCGGCTGCAGCTCCACCTGTCGTTCGCCACAGTTTCCCGCCTCGATACAGACGAACTGGGCGCTGTTGCCGCTGCCGATATCGGCCATCTGTGCGGCTACCTCATCGCCCGGATTCCACACCACGGTGGAGCGGCTGTTTGCCTTCTGTAGGCGGATCTGCCGCTTGGCCACTGAGTCGGTCAGCAACGTAGTGTCCGGGTGGTCGTAGACCCGGTCGAACGGGGCGACCACCGCCATCTCTCCCAACTGATCTTTCCAGTTCATGCCGTCGAGCTTGTCGCGGTAGCGGCATCCAGCCAGGCCGTCGATGGCGATCTGGTCGATGGCGCCGATGGCGAAGTAGCTGTGCAGTGCTTCGGTGATCGCGAACGGCTGCTCGTCGTCGTTGCGGGTACGCAGGGTCAGGCTGAGGCGCTGGTCCAGGCGGATCTGCAGCTCCAGGTCGAAGCGATGGGGCCAGAGATCGAGGCTGGCCTGGGAGGTGTTCAAGCCGAGACACAGCTCGGTGCTCTGCGCGTCGGCCTGGCTGCTGCGGACCGTCCACAGGCTGGTGCGGGCAAAGCCGTGGGCGGGGAAACCGGCGCCGTCCGGATGGGCGCCGAACCAGGGCCAGCACACCGGGATGCCGCCGCGGATGGCGATGCCCGGCTGGAAGCGCGCTTTCGGGCTCAGCCACAACAACTCCTGGCCGCTACCAGGTTTGTAGCTCAGCAACTGGGCGCCATGCAGCGAAACCGTGGCCCGGCCTCCCGGCGCATAGAGGTTGAAGCCCGGCAGCTGTTCTGCACCGAGGGTACAGAACTCGACCCGTTCGGGGATGGAGTAGGGGTTTTGCATCGGCGATACCTCCTGTGTCGTGCCGGCCAAGATAAATCCTGACGATTCCTGGCGGGTCAGTGTACAGGCTGTTGATGACAGCCGGAAAACCCCGGTTACCGTTTACGCCGCGTTGCGGTTGCTGAGCCAGAGACTCTGGTAGGGCGCCAGCGTCAACAAACCGGTTGTTTCGTCTATCGGTTCGCCGCTGATCAGGTCGACCCACTGCTGCTGCGCCGGCAGGTTGATCGCCGCCAGCGACAGGGTCTGGCTGCAGGCGCTGATGTTGTTCAGCGCGAACAGGTGTTGCGGCGTTTCGCCACCACTCTGGCGCCACAGCGCCAGCACGGCATCGCCGAGGTGCAGGGTGTACTGGAGGGCGTTGGGGTGGAACGCGGGTTGGCGGATACGGATAGCGATCAGCGTCTGCAGCCGTGCCAGTACCTGGGCATGGACGCTGCCGGGATCGGCCAGTTGTGCGGCCAGTTCCGGCTCATTCCACTGGTGGCGGTTGATGGCGCGGTTATGGCCGGAGCGCTCGACCCGCTCCAGGTCGTTGCCGGTGGCCAGGAAGCTGTGGATGTAGATCGCCGGAATCCCCTCCATCGCCAGCATGATGGCGTGGGCGCAGATGAAGCGCTCGATCTGCCACTCATCCTCCCCGGCCTGGGTGCCGCGCAGGGCGTCGAACAGCGCCACGTTGATCTCGTAGGGGCGCAGCAGGCCGCTGGGCAGGGTGCGCCAGGAGACGCGGGCGCCGAAGGTTTCCAGCGTGCGCACCAGCTGGTTCACTTCGTACTCGGTCAGCAACCCCTCCAGCGGGCGCAGGCCGATACCATCGTGGGAGGCGATGAAGTTCAGGTAGCAGGTGCCGTATTGGGTCGGCGGCATGCTCATCAGCCAGTTTTTCAGCGCATGGCAGTTGCCGGTCACCAGCGTGTTGACCAGCAGCGGCGGCAGCGAAAAGTTGTAGATGCTGTGCGCTTCGTTGGCGTTGCCGAAGTAGGAGAGGTTCTCCAGGTTGGGGATATTGGTCTCGGTGATGAGGATGGCGTTGGGGTCGGCGTGCTCCATCAGCAGCCGCAGCAGGCGGATCAGCTCGTGGGTCTGCGGCAGGTTGATGCAGGGGGTGCCGAGCTCCTTCCACAGGAAGGCCACCGCGTCGAGGCGGAAGATACGGACGCCGTGGTCGAGATAGTTGCGCAGGATGCCCGTGAACTCGAGCAGCACCTCCGGGTTGGCGAAGTCGAGGTCGACCTGGTCGTGGCTGAAGGTGCACCAGACATAGCGCAGGCCGTTGCTGGTCTCCACCTCCTTTAGCAGCGGCGAGGTGCGTGGACGCACCACGGCGCTGAGGTCGTCGTCGGGGGAGGCGAGGCGGAAGTAGTGTTGGCCCGGGTCCTGGCCGGCCTTGAAGTTCTCGAACCAGCGGCTGCGGCTGGAGCAGTGGTTGATCACCAGGTCCGCCATCAGGTCGAAATCGGCGGCGATCGCCTCGATATCGCGCCACTCGCCGAGGGCATCGTTGACCTCGGTGTAGTTGATCACCGAGAAGCCGTCGTCGGAACTCCATGGGAAGAAGGGCAGGATATGCAAGGCGCTGACGGTGTCGGCCAGATGCTGGTTCAGGAAGCGGTGCAGCGTGCGCAGCGGCCTTTCGTCATCGCGCAGCAGGCTGTCGCCGTAGCTGATCAGCACCAGGTCGCGCTCGCTCCACAGGTTCTCGTGGGCCGGCGGGGTGGGGCACTCTTCGCACAGGCGCATCGTCTGCAGCAGGGCATCGGCCAACCCGCCGCAGTCGACGCCGCTGTAGATCGCCTCCAGCAGCGTCAGGGTGTGTTGGCGCAGGCGGTCGAACTCCACCGCGGTCATGCGGAGAACTCCGCGGTATCCGCTTCGACCGCCTCGAGCAGGCGCTCGAAAATATCCGGCATGGCGCTGGTGACACGGTTCCAGGAGGGGATGAACGGCGTCTCCATCGGTTTGCTGAGGAAATCCTCGCCGGCGCGCATGACGTTGCGGGAGAACATCTCCACCGCCAGCTCCTCGCTGTGGATGTCGAAGTCGAGGCCGTTGATCAACGCGTCGTTACGGTAGGTTTCGACGAAATCCAGCGCGATGCGGAAGTAGGTGGCTTTCAGGGTACGGAAGGTTTCGGTGTTGAACACCACCCCCTGGGTCGCCAGCTTGCGGTACATCGACTTGCTGATATCGATCGACATCTTCGACAGCCCGGCCTCGGCGTTGTCGGCCGATACCGGTTGGTGCTTGTGATCGTAGGTCTTGGCGATATCGACCTGGCAGATCCGGTTGTGCGAGTAGTTGCGGTTGATCTCCGACAGCATGCCGACCTCGAGCCCCCAGTCGCTGGGGATGCGGATGTCGTTGATGACGTCGCGGCGGAAGGAGAATTCGCCGGCCAGCGGGTAGCGGAAGCTGTCCATGAAATCGAGGTACTCCATCGGTCCGAACACCCGCTTCAGGGCGCGGATCAGCGGCGTCACCAGCAGGCGGCTGACGCGGCCGTTGATCTTGTTGCCGGCGACGCGGGCGTAGTAGCCCTTGCAGAATTCGTAGTTGAAGTTGGGGTTGCTGACCGGGTAGATCAGCCGCGCCAGCAGGCTGCGGTCGTAGGTGACGATATCGCAGTCGTGCAGCGCCACCGACTCGCCGCGCCCGGTGGCCAGGGCGTAGCCGAGGCAGTACCAGACGTTGCGCCCCTTGCCCGGCTCGCGCGGTGCCAGGTCCAGCTCGGTCAGTTGGCGGTCGATCTCGCGCAGACGCGGTCCGTCCTGCCACAGCACGCGATGCTGCTGCGGCAGGCGGCCGAAGAACTTCAGTGCGTGGCGATACTGCGCCTCGTCGGCGCGGTCCAGGCCGATGATGATCTCGTTCAGATAGGGTACCTCGCACAGGTGCGAGATGATGTTGTCGAGTGCCGGCCCCTCCAGTTCGGAAAACAGCGACGGCAGCACCAGCGACATGGGGCGGCGCTTGCCGTAGTCGACCAGTTCCCGCTCCAGCTCGGCCAGCGGACGGTCGCACAGGTTATGCAGCGTGGTAATGACGCCGTTCTGGTAAAAATCGCCCATGGTAGTCTCCTGTTGGCGTTGGCTTCAGTGCCCATTGGCGTTCCGGGTCGCAAGGCGTACCCGCAAATAAGTGGGCCGCGGTGCGCGCTGTCAGCGACAACAAGCGCATTGCGGCCGGGTCTTCATGGACCCGGGGGCCGGTTATCCGGGCACCCCGAGGCGGTCCAGCAAGGCCTGTATCGTCTCGTTCCAGCCGGCCGGTCCCGGCTGTCGGCTGTAAATCACCTCCGGCGCCGCGACGGTCGGCGGCGGGTGATGCGGGTTGGCGATGACGACGGCGATATCGGCGGCTTCCAGCATCGCCACATCGTTGCCGCTATCGCCCAGTGCGATGACGCAGGGGACGCTGCCCCAGCGTTGCCGGTACAGTTCGCGCAGGCGCTGCAGCGCGCGGCCCTTGTCGGCCTCGGCACCGAGCACACTGAGAAAACGTCCCCCCTGCAGGGCGTGCAGTCCGGCGCTATCGAGCCGGGCGATGAAGGAGGCCCTGGCGCCGGCATCGTCCCGCCACAGCAGCGCTTCGCTATACCGGCGCTCGCGCGCCGCCTGCGCCGCTGCCGGGCTGAGACCGGTGTGTGCGATCAGCTCCTCCAGCGTCCAGTCGCTGAAACAGCTGAAGTCGAAGCGCTCGCGTAGCGGCGCGAGCACGGTGTGGATCCGCTCCAGCTCAACCCCGAGCCTGAGTTCAATCAGGCCGTCGCTGTCGCTACGCGTGCTGTCGAGTTGCGGGCGAAACGCCGCGGGCAGGCAGATGGCGGAGCCGTTTTCGACCACGAAGGGATCGTCATTACCCAGTGCCCGGCGCAGTGCGAGCAGTTCGGCCCTGGTCTTGCTGGTATTGGGGATGACCGGGATGGCGGCAGCCGCCGCCCGGGCCAGCGCGGGTAGCGCCGCAGAAAAACTGTAACTGTGGTGATCGAGGAGCGTACCGTCCAGATCGGTGACGATCAGCAGACGGGGCTGGGGGTGAGTATCGCTAGGGTGCAGTTCTTGGTTATCGGTCATCGGCCGTTACCGGACAGATTCAACCCGCCACGGGTTGGCGAATCTGCCTACGTCGGATCTCCTGTTGGGTGGTCTTAACGGGCCTGGGCCCGTACCTATACTCCGAGTGTCGAGTTGTACTCTGCTGAGCGTGGATGTACTCGCCTGGTAGAAGCGATCTTCGTGCCATGCTGTGACAATCCGGCTTCCGCCCAGCGGTTTTGTCCGTTATTGACGCTAGCTGCCGCCTCTGTCGCCGCGCTTTATGCCTGTCTTTGGGGCGCAAAATAGTGAAAAAAACGCCATTGCACCGCTGTGGTGCAACACATATTTCTCATTAAAACAGACAGTTGTCGCCTTTTAGCGTAGATCAATGGCAGGTATTCCTATGCCAGTTTTGGTATATTTAACACGGTTTTCACATCGATCCGCCGACCTGGATCAGTTCAACTCAACCAAGGGGCCGCATGACTCCGTACAACCTCGTCAGTGAAATAGACGCCACGCTCGATTCCCTCAACCGCTCCGAACGCAAGGTGGCCGAAGTGATCCTGGCCGACCCGCAGGCCGCGATCCGCTCCTCCATCGCCGTGCTGGCCAAGGCGGCCAACGTCAGCGAGCCGACGGTCAACCGCTTCTGCAAAAGGTTCGATACCGCGGGTTTCCCCGATTTCAAGCTGCTGCTGGCCCAGGCCCTGGCGAGCGGGGTGCCCTATGTCACCCGCAGTGTGGAACCGGACGATAGCGCTGAGCTGTATACCGCGAAGATTTTCGAAGCGACGATGGCGAGTCTGGCGATCGCCAAGGAGGGGGTGGACCCGGCGGTGGTCAACCTGGCCGTGGACCAGTTGATTCAGGCCAAGCAGATCGCGTTCTTTGGCGTGGGGGCCTGCGGTTCGGTGGCGCAGGATGCCCAGCACAAGTTTTTCCGCTTCAATATCCCGGTCGTGGCCTACGACGATGTGATGATGCAGCGGATGGTGGCGGCCGCCTCCAGCACCGGCGACGTGATCGTGGTGATCTCCAATACCGGCCGTACCCGCGAGCTGGTCGATGTGGCGGCGCTGGCAAAGGCGGCGGGCGCGACGGTGATCGGGATCACCTCGCCGGGCTCGCCGCTGGCGCGCCACTGCAGTCTCGTGCTCGGCGTGTCGGAGCCGGAGGATACCGACATCTATATGCCGATGACGTCGCGTATCGTGCACCTGGTATTGATCGATATCCTCGCCACCGGCGTGACGTTGCGGCGCGGGCCCGACTTTTTGCCGCACCTGAAACGGATCAAGGAGAGCCTGCGGGAGACACGCTATCCGCTGGAGCCCGAGGTCGACGTCAAACGCAAATGAACCCGGTTGTGTCGATAAAAGACTTCAGTGTTGGCAGCCGAGACGTTACACTAACCGGCATCTGACCCCGGGGCGGTGTTCTGCCGCCCCCGCTAGTTTCAACGCCGAGACATGAAAGAAGACGATATCACCGCCTACCTGCAGCAGTTTTCGCTCGAGCAGCTTGCCCTGATTAAAGAACAGGTTGAACAAAAGGCGCTCGAGCTCAAAACCAAACGCGAGAGCCGACCGGTACGATCCGTGGTCGGTATGCCGCCCACGCCCCCCAAGGATATTGCCGCGCTGGCGGAAGCCGCCGATCTCGATATCAGCGGCCTGTTGCGAGATATCGACCGGCGCCGACGCTGACGTTCTCCATCCCCTAAATATCCGACCCTTTCCCGCTCCAGATCTCGCCCCCCAGCCATCGTCGTTTGCCGTTCTCGCGGGTGCTGTCACTGTCTGGGCCGGCTAAACCGCGTTGCCGTAGCGGTACGCCGGAAGCGCTCGTCGCGGCACTGTCGCCGGTTGGCGTCAGGCCGGGCAGCGGTGCCTGTCCGTTTTCCTACAAAGCCCCCTATTTTGTGTGTTTGTCTGTTTTGTTGCATCGCTGTCTGCAGTCTATCTATTTGAAATACCTATGATTTAATTCGTGGAATGCAGTTTGCAGCAGCCCTCCCGAGAACCTATTCAGGTTATAGAGGGATGCTCGATGACCGCTAAGCAACGCCAGGTCGTGATCAACGACACCACACTTCGCGACGGTGAACAGA
>QKGH01000124.1 GCA_003250495.1 Marinobacterium sp. | reverse complement strand
TCGATTTCGACAAGCTGCCGACGTAGATGATGCGCTGGTCGCTATCCTGCGCTTTCAGCGCCGGCAGCGGGTTGCTCTGCATGTTGATCTCGGCGTCGTAGTCGTCCTCGATCAACACCGCATCGCGCTCCCGCAGCAGCTGCAGCAGCTGCTCGCGCCGCGCCGCCGACAGTACCGCGCCGGTAGGCACCTGGTGGCTCGGCGTCACGTAGATGTAATCGCAACTGCGCAACTGATCGTCGATGACGATCCCCTCCCTATCCACCGGCTGCAGCTGCAGTTGGGCATCGAACATCGAGAAGATGTTGCGCGCATCGCGAAAGCCGGGATCCTCCAGCCCGACCCGGGTATCGCGGGTGAACAGCAGGTTGGCCAACAGGTAGAGCGAGTTCTGGGTGCCGATGGTGATCAGGATCTCGCTCGGCTCGGCGTAGATGCCACGCTTCGGCAACAGTCGGGTGCGCAGCTGCTCGACCAGCTGTGGATCGTCGGCGTCCACGTTGTCGTGGATCCAGTCGCGCGAACCGAGGCCGCTCAGCGTCTTGCGCGCGCAATCGCGCCACTGTTCGATCGGAAAGAACTCGTGCTGCACCTGGCCGTAGATGAACGGGTATTCGAACGCGCGCCAGTTGTTGGGTTTGACGATATTGCGCTCGGCACTGGGCCGGCGCACGAACCGTTCGCTCCATCTTGGGCCAGCGCCGAGCTGCGCCTGCGCGTCAGTGGTGCGCAGATGGTCCGGCTCGTGGAATGCCGAGGCGATGAAATAGCCGCGCCGGCTCTGCGATACCAGGTAACCGCTATCGACCAGGCTTTCGTAGATCAGCACGATGGTATTGCGCGACACCCCCAACTGGCGCGACAGCGCCCGCGACGACGGCATCGGCTCATCGACCGGCAGATGGCCGCTGAGGATCGCGTCCACCAGCCGCTCGCGGATCTGCTCCTGAAGGGTCCGCTCGGGATCGAAGTGGATGTTCAAATAATGCTCATTCATGGGGCGGCGCGTGACCTTAAATACAGCCGATGCTTCATGATGATGCAACCCATATGCCATAGCCAGGGGCTGGACCCATGGCAGGTCGAAACTGGATCTATCGACCGACGCTGGGCCGCTTCTAAGGTGAATGCAAGTCGGATCCTCAACCTTGCACCTAGAAGCGGAGTCGCCCAATGCGTAAATCCAGTTTTAAACCATCGTTCCGTCGCGTCGTCGGTACCCTGGCCGGCGCTGTCGCCGTCTCTACCCTGTGCAGCCAGCTGGCCCTGGCCGATACGCTGACCATCGGCTACCAGGGGATGATGAACCCGTGGAAACACGTCATCGCCACCCAGCAACTGGAACAGGCCACCGGCCAAGAGATCGAGTGGCGCCGTTTCGACTCCGGCGCCAAGGTGATCACCGCCATGGCCTCCGGTGACATCGACATCGCCACCGCAGGCTCCAGCCCGATCGCCGCCGCCATCAGCCGCGGCCTGGATATCGAACTGGCCTGGATCCTGGAGAACATCAACGAAGCGGAAGCCCTGGTGGTACGCGATGCCAGCAACATCACCGCACCGCAGGATCTTAAAGGCAAGACCCTCGGCGTACCGTTCGTCTCCACCACCCACTTCCACACCCTGTTCGCGCTGGAGCAGTTCGGCCTTAGTGAGAAGGATGTGAAGGTGATCAACATGCAGCCCAACGCCATCGCCGCCGCCTGGCAGCGCGGCGATATCGACGCCGCCTTCATCTGGGATCCGGTGCTGGGCCAGATCAAGCAGGACGGTCACGTACTGATCAGCTCCGGCGAGCTGAGCCGCTGGGGCAAGGCCACCTTCGACGGCATGGTGGTCAGCAAGAGCTACGGCAAGGAGCACCCGGAGGTGGTCGCCAAGCT
>QKGH01000262.1 GCA_003250495.1 Marinobacterium sp. | reverse complement strand
GCCGTCGAAGCTGACCCGGCCCTTGACCAGCACCACGTGGCGGTCGCACAGCTGCTTCAGCACCTCGATGTTCTTGTCGACGATCAGGGTCGAGATGCCGCTCTCCTTGATGGTGCGGATCACCTCCCAGATCTCCTTGCGGATTAGCGGAGCCAGCCCCTCGGTGGCTTCGTCGAGGATCAGCAGCTCCGGGTTGGTGACCAGCGCACGGCCGATGGCCAGCATCTGCTGTTCGCCGCCGGAGAGCTGGGTGCCGAGGTTGTCCAGGCGTTCGGCCAGGCGCGGGAAGGTGTGCAGCACGCGGTCGTAGTCCCAGTTGCGTTCGCCATTGCGGTTGGGGCGTGCCGCCATCTGCAGGTGCTCGCGCACGCTGAGGTTGTGGAACATGCCGCGCCCCTCCGGGACGTAGGCGATATCGCGCCGCATCCGCTGCCAGGTGGGCAGCTGGTCGATCTCCTCGCCGCGCAGCAATACCGAGCCGGAGCGCGGCGTGACCAGGCCGAGCAGCGAACGCAGCGTGGTGGTCTTGCCCATGCCGTTGCGTCCCATCAGGCTGACCGCCTGCCCCGGGGCGATGGTGAAGGAGACCCCGTGCAGGATATGGCTGTCGCCGTACAGCGTGTGCAGGCTTTTGACTTCCAGTAGTTTTTCCATGATTCAGAACACCTCGTCGCCCTGGCCCAGGTAGGCCTCTTTGACCTTGGGATCGTCACGCACCTGATCGACGCTGCCGGTGATCAGGTGCTGGCCGTTGACCATCACGGTCAGCTTGTCGGACAGTTCGAACACCGCATCCATGTCGTGCTCCACCAGTACGATGCAGTACTCCCGCTTCAGCTGCTTCAGCAGCTCGATGATCAGCTGCGACTCCTCGTGGCCCATGCCCGCCATCGGTTCGTCCAGCAGCAGCACGCAGGGCGCCGTGGCCAGCACCATGGCGATCTCCAGCTGGCGCTGCTCGCCATAGCTGATCCGCGACGCCAGGGTATCGCGGCGTGCGCCGAGCCCCACCTTGCGCAGCGCCTCCTCGGCCATCTCCAGCAGCAGGCGTTCGCTGTTGCGCCCGCGCAGCAGGTTGAAGCTGCCGCCGATGCGGCGCTGAGCCGCCACAGCGCAGTTCTCCAGGCAGCTCATGCTGGGATAGATGTTGGTTTTCTGGAACCCGCGGCCGATGCCGCGGCGAGCGAAGGCCCAGGGCTTGATCGAGTCGATCGCTTCGCCGTTATGCAGGATCCGGCCGCGGGTCGGTCGGTAGCTGCCGCACAGCAGGTTCAGCAGCGTGCTTTTGCCGGCGCCATTGGGACCGACCACACTATGCAACTCGTGGTCATGGAAGCTCAGCGACAGGTCGTCCAGCGCCTTCAGTCCACCCCAGTATTTGCACAGCCCCTCGGTCTCCAGTACCACCGGGCGCGGGATCAGGGTGCGGGTATCCACCACTATCTGTTGGGTCATGTGCGCTTCTCCAGCAGGTTCTCCAGGTAACCGGCGATGCCGTTGCGGAACACCATCACCAGGGTGATGATCAGCGCGCCCATGAACAGCAGCCAGTGCTCGGTCAGGTGCTCGAGGAAGTAGTGCATCCCCTCGTAGATGAAGGTGCCGATAACGGCGCCGTACAGCGTGCCCATACCGCCGAGGATCGACATCACCAGCGCGGTGCCGGAGGTCTGCCAGCCCAGCATCGACGGATTGACGAAGCCGTACTGCAGCGCAAACAGATAGCCGGCATAGGCGCCCAGGGCCGACGCCAGGGTGTAGCTCATCAGGCGGAACAGGAAGATGTTGTAGCCCAGCGCCGTGGTGCGGTTCGGGTTCTCGCGCACGGCGTCGACCAGGCGGCCGAAGCGTGAGCGCATGACGATGCGGAAGAACGCCAGGGTGTTG
>QKGH01000154.1 GCA_003250495.1 Marinobacterium sp. | reverse complement strand
GGGGCCGCCGCGGTCTGGGAGTAATGGATGATGGCATTGCGGTAGCTGTACTCGCTGGCGCCGAAGGCGATACGGATGGGCGTCTGCTCCCGCGCGCAGACGCCGACCACGCCGAAGCCGAACGGCACTTCCGCACCGATGCCCGACACCTCGAAGCCGCTGCTGGCCACCGTGTAGAGCACAGAGCCGCTTTCATCGGCCAGCAGCAACGAGACCTGCCCGATACCGAAATGACTGCTGATGCCCTTGACCGTCGCATCGAACAGGCAGCTGAGATCGCCGCAGCGACCGATATCGTCGCCGAGCGCGCGCAGTGCCGGCAGCAACGGCCGGCTGGCAGGTGCCAGCGCCGGGTTGCCGGGCGAGACACATTCGATATCCAGCACCCGGTACACATCCACCCCCTTCAGGTGGAACACGCCGCTCATGCCGGAGTGGGAGGCGATGCCTGCCAGCTTGGCCTTGATGGCGTTGAACAGCCCGCCCCCGGCCTCGGAATGGCGGAACAGCAGCGCCAGGCGATACTGGGCGGCGGTATCGGGGTTGGTCACATAGACGGTGGCCTGGGGATTCTCGCCGATGTTGCGGTGGGTCTTGTTGAAGAACTGGAAGGTCAGCGCCACATGCTGGGAATCTAGGTAGTGCACCTGGGAGACATAGCTGACATTGGGGATGCCCTCCAGATCGCAGGTGGCGATGATGGACGGCACCGCGCCTTCCAGGCAGTGGCGGATATCGGCGAGCGCGATCATGCTTCCCCCGCGATCTTTTCACCGGCGCGCGGGCCGGGAGTCTGATCGAATAGCTGCCGGGGGGTGAAGCCGAGAGCCACCACCTCGTCTGGCGCGTGTTCGAACAGAGCGCGAGTGAAGCCCTGTGAATATCCCAACGATCCTATGGTGATGGCAAAGTCGGCCAGGTGCTGGCGGATGCAGTCCTCGTCTCCGGGCTCCGGCTCGCCGACTTGCACCCCGTCGCCCTTGAGCTGCCAGGTGCGGTGGGTCGGCGGATCGCTCAAGACCAGGGCGATCCGGTCCGATGCCAGGCAATCGCGCAGCAACTGCTCGCACTGGGATTTGGCCAGCAACAGCCGCACTCTGCCCTGCTGGCACTCCACCCGGCAGGCCAGCACCCGGGCCAGCGAAGGCAGCAACCTCTTGTCGCGCGAGGCCGCGCACAGCGAAATGCCCGACTCCATGAAGCGAATGAGCTCATCAGCCAGTGTCAGTGCCATATCCTTCGGCTCCCGGGTGAAGTCTGGTTTGACGCGCGTCCGGTCGGCCGCCGAGTGACGCCAGAGAATAATTCTAGCCAGCCGCCCCGGATAACGCTGCACAGCGGCCACGCTCCGAGCCATCAATCATTCCCTGCCCTGGCCCCCTATTCCGGCAACGGGATGAACTCCACCTCGTCACCCGGCACCTTGGGAAAACGGCCGGCTTTCCAGTCCTGCCTCGCCTGGGCCAGCCGCTCCCTGCGGCTGGAGACGAAATTCCAGTCAAGGTAGCGCGGGCCCAGTGGCTCGCCGCCGATGAGGGTGATGCGCGAGTCCTGGGTTGCCTCCAGCACCACCTCGGCACCGGATCTTAGAACCGCCAGCGAATGTTGGGCCAGTGGCATGTCCTTCACCTTCACCGCGCCCTCGACCACGTAGACGGCGCGCGCTTGGGCCGCCGGCAGCCTGAGGGTCTGGCCGGGCTGCAGCTGGGCGTCCAGGTACAGCGTGTCGGCAAACACCCGCACCGGCGAGGTTACGCCATAGGCGCTGCCCATCATCACCCGCACCGGTATGCCCTCCACATTCACGGTCGGCAGGCTGCCGGCGGGATAGTGGTAAAAGGCGGGCGCCATCTCTTCATCGGCTTCGGGCAGGGCCAGCCAGAGCTGCAGGC
>QKGH01000201.1 GCA_003250495.1 Marinobacterium sp. | reverse complement strand
CGCTGCGGCGGTGGTTGATGCCGGTGACGAACACCAGTTCGCCGCCGCGGACCCAGGGTGCGATGTTGTCGTTCTCGGCCACATAGGGCCAGCGCACGACGCGGTTGCCGCCCTTGAGTCCGGCCCGGAAGCGGATGCTATCCAGACCGGGCAGGCGCGGGATATCGGCGCAGCAGATCGTCATCAGCCCTCCGCCGGATCCAGCGCCGGAGCGCCCAGCGGCAGTTTCAGCAGCACGCCGTAGGCCAGTGCCGCCACGGCCACGCCGACCACCGGGGTCAGGACCGGGGTGAAGTAGGCGGCAGCGGAGCCGAGCGCATAGGCGAGCAGGCCGGTCCAGTTGAATGTTGGCAGGCTGGTTTCGGCCAGTTTCGGATAGCTGCCCTTATGGTTGAACCAGAAATCGGCCATGATTACGCCACCGATCGGCGGGATGAAGGTGCCGAGCAGGATCAGGAACGGGATCAGCAGGTTGTACATGCCGCCCACGGCCAGCACGGTGCCGATGGCGGCCCCGGCAACGGTGACCAAACGCCGCTTGTCGGTACGCAGCAGGTTGCAGCCGGCGACGGCGAAGTTGTAGATGGTGTTGTCCTGGGTGGTCCAGATGTTCAGGAACAGCATCAGCACCGCCAGTACGACGAAGCCCTGTGCCAGCATCACGTCGACGATATCGGCCTGCTGATAGATCAGCGTGCCGAGGGCGCCGGTCACCACCATTAGTCCGTTGCCGATGAAGAACGCGGCCAGGGTCGCGATCACCGCGATTTTCGGGGAGCGGGCGAAGCGGCTCCAGTTGGTGGCCTGGGTGCCGCCGCTGACGAAGGTACCGATGATCATGGTCAGCGCGGCGGAGAAACTCATGGATTCGCTCGGGGTTTGACTGGTCAAGCCGGTCAGGCCGCCGACGTCGATCAATCCCTTGTACAGACTGATCAGGATGAACAGCAGCATCGCCGGGACGGCGAAACGCGACAGCCAGTCCAGTCCGCGGTAGCCGATCATCGCCGTGATGCAGAAGGCGAAACCGAACAGCACCATCAGCGGAATCTCCAGCGTCTGTGGCAGACCGGTGGTCTTGATCAGCACCACGGCGATGGTGGCGGTACCCCAGGCGTACCAGCCGATCTGGGTAAAACCGAGGATGAAATCGGACAGCTTGCTGCCTACTTCGCCGAAGCAGAAGCGGCCCATCAATACCGAGTTCAGGCCGCTTTTGCAGGCGATATAGGCCAGGGCGGCGGCATAGCTGCCGAGCAGCAGGTTACCGATCAGGATCGCCAGCATCAGCTCGCTGAACGAAAAGGCCTTGCCGAGTGTGCCGCCGGCCCACATCGTGGACGTGAAGAAGGTGAAGCCGAGCAGTACAACGGATGTCGAGAGTAGCCCTTTACGTTCCGTCTTGGGCACTTCGCTCAATGGATAATCTGAGGTTTCCATAGCGTTCTCCGCAAAATTTGAGGTTCAGTTTCGGTGCGCCCTGCCATGAAAGCAACCGCTGTACCAGCGGGTGGCGATGTCGTGGAGCGGCATGGGCGATTGTGGGGAGTGGACAGGCAGTGATCGGTGCGGTTGTGCACTGTGCACAATCTGGTGGGGCAGTGAGAAATAGGCGGTTTCGGGGCTGCACCTCGACGATGCAGCCGGGCTTCAATGGGGTGCATGATCGAGGGGCACGGTCGGGTGTGGGGTAGGTGGCGTTAACGGGTAAACTGGCAGGGCATGATGGAGTCAGGGCGAGTACGGAGGGGGAGCTTATGCTGAGTCGCAATCAGCTGCGCAAGTTGGATTTTCAGGATATCGCGGTGTTCCTGTCGCTGTTCGAGACCCACAACGCGCGTAAAACCGCCGACCGCCTCAGTGTCAGCCCGCCCACGGTCAGCTATTCGCTGAAGCGCCTGCGCGACAGCCTCGGCGACGAGCTGTTTACCCGCGACAGTGCGGGGTTGATGCCGACGACCCGGGCGCTGCGGATCGAGCCCTACCTGCGCAGTGCGATGGAGTCGATCAACCGCTCGGTGGAGGGGTTCGGCGAGGTCGATGACCGTGAGGTGCCGTTGGAACTGTGCGTGCCGGAAGCGTTCGAGCTGCTGCTGATGCCGCGCTTGATGGCGGCGGCGCTGGGCTGCTCGCCAAGGCGCATCCTGCATATCGAGAAGCTGAAGGAACGTCTGCCCACCGAGGAGTTGCTGGCCGGCAAGGTGGACCTGCTCTGTATTCCCGGTCCGGGCGTCTATTTCCAGCTGCATCCCGAGCTGCAGCGGCAGCCGCTGTTCGAGGATCGCTTCGTCTGTCTGGCGCGGGGTAACGTCCCGCGCCAGCTCTCCCTCGACGAGTACTGTGAAGGGCTGCATGTCTATCCATCGCCCTGGCAATCGCCGCGCAACATGGTGGATCTATGGCTCGAACAGCTCGGCTGTAGCCGGCAGATCGTGGCCTGGGCCAGCACCTACCAGTCCTGCCTTAATATGCTGGAGGAGTTGCCCTGTATGATGATGCTGCCCGAGTCGCTGCTGACGACGTTGCGGATTCCACCCGGGGTGCAGGTGCACCAGCCGCCGCTGGGCTGCCCCAACTTCACCTTCGACATGGTCTGGGCACCCTCCAACGACAGTCCGCGCCGACGTTGGCTGCGTCAGCAGCTGCTGCGGATCTGCGGTGCCGATCCGCGCCTGAGCCGTACCTCCTGAGCGTCTGTTCAAGCCATCGCTGCGATGCGTTCGCCAGCCGCGAGCAGGCTGCGCTCGCGCTGTTCGGCGGACAGGTCCAGGCCGTCGGCGATCAGCGTGTGGATGCGGGTGATGCCTAACAGGGCAAGGAACTGGCGTACGGCGGGGATCTGGTGATCCTCCTCGGCGCCGAGCTGGCCGCCCCGGGTAGCGATCAGGTACACATCCCGGTCGCGCAGCAACCCCTTTGGACCCTCCTCGGTGAAGGTGAAACTGATGCCGGCCCGCGCCAGCAGATCGAAGTAGGCCTTCAGCTGTGACGGGATACCGGAGTTGTACAGCGGCAGCGCGATCACCACGGCGTCCGCGCGATCGAACTCCGCGATCAACTGGTCGGACTGGTGACGATAAGCGAGCTGTCGTGCATCGCACTGCTCGGGCGGCAGGCGCAGGGCATCCCACTGTTCGCGGCCGAGGTGTGGCAGCGGGTCGCTAACCAGGTCGCGGGTGATCAGTTGGAGCTCGGGTTGGTTCCAGCGGCGGGCGGCGATGAAGTCGTGGCTGAGGCGGTCGGAGCGACTGTTGTCGCCGTTGACCGAGGTTTTCAGGTAGAGCAGCGTGGTCATGGTTTCTCTCCGTACAGTGAATGATCGGTGCACTCCTGCGGCGCAGGTCCGAGGTACAGGGGCAGCGTAACGGCGGGCGGAGCGGGGGAGCGTCGGAAAAATAGAACGGGTCTTTCAATCTTTAAATCGTCCGGCGGCGACTTGGGTTCAGGCTGATGGGGTTGCAGCGCACGCGCTGCGACTCATTGAAGCTGGACGGAGTAACGCGGAGAAAACTGATGAAAGATCGATTATTGAGTTCGGCCCGGGGTGATGGGCAACCGGCGCTGCTGGCGCATCTGCTGATGCTGCTCTGGGTGCTGCTGGTGGGCGGCTCCTTTCCGCTGGCGGCGACGCTGGACGACGGACTGTCGCCATTTTGGCTGACGGTGGTGCGCTTTTTCCTGGCGGCGGTACTGATGCTGCCCTGGGTGCTCAGGCGTGCCGGCTGGCTGTCGCGCTCGTGGCGCAGCTGGCTGGGGTACGGCCTGCTCGGGTTCTGCCTGGCGGCGTTTTTCGCCTCCCAATTTATAGCGCTTAATCTGACCTCGTCGCTATCGGTGGCGTCGTTGTTCGTATCCTTGCCGGCGTTGACCTGGCTGCTCGCTTCGCTGGCCGGTATCGAGCGTTCCGGCTGGACGCGGTTGCTGGTGCTGCTGGTTGGCGCGATGGGGGCGTTGGGACTGGTGCTGAGGGGCTCCACGACGGCTGCCGGTTTCGGTGTGGGCGAGTGGCTGTTTCTGGGGGGCTGCTTCTGTTCGGCCCTGTATACGGTGGCTTCGCGCGGGTTGGTGGTGCGTGGCTGGCTGCCGGCGGATCCGCTGCTGTTGACCTTCTGGAGTCTGGCTATCGGCGCGCTGCTGCTGGTGCCGCCGGCGTTGCTGCAGCAGGAGGGTGTCCGTGCGCTGACGGCACTCTGGGATCTGCATACCCTGGCGGTGCTGCTGGCGTTGGCGCTGTTCGCCAGCTTCCTGACTTTTTGGATACTGCAACGAACGGTGCAGCAGTTGGTGCCGAGCACGGTGGCGGCGTACTGCTACCTGACGCCTCTGGTTTCGTTGCTGCTGTCGCTGCAAGGCGGGGATGTGGGTTGGGACCGTTCGCTGCTGTTGAGCCTGCTGCTACTGATGGTCAGTGTGGTGTGGCTGCTGTGCACGCCGCGCGAGTATCGAACTTGATGCCCGGGCTGGGTCGGTAGCGGATCTGCTGCCAATATCGGACGGTTTACCTGGCGGAAATCAATAAGATTGTAAAATAGGCGGGATATACTGCTGCGTAATATAGCAATGCCTGAACGATAACCACCGGCGACGGGGAAGTGGATAGCGGCGCCGTTAACCGGAGTTGGGGTGGTTGTTGCGAATGCGACACAGTCAGGACGGGCTTTGCGGGCGTTTGTTTGGAGGAGATTGAACAAGCGTTTCAGAATATTGTCTGGTTGCTTGACGGGCAGGGTGCTCACTTGTAATGTCTAGCAGCTTAATAGGTAGCCAGTTTGAAACGGACTTCATGCAGTCGCGCCGACAGGGTCTGAAATAGCTCAGATCGGGGCGTGGTTGTGTATTTCGCAATCACAAGGAGAAGGGATATGGTGATTGACTTGGGTCTATCCAGCACCACTGATGCGTCTACGACGACGACTGCTAGCAGCGGTCTGCTGGGTGGCGACCTGCTGGGCGGAGTGCTCGGCACTGTAACTGGTCTGGTAGACGGCCTGCTGGGCGGCCTGCTGGGCGGTTCCGAAGATGGCGGCCTGCTGGGCGGTGATCTGCTGGGTGGTGTACTGGATACCGTAACCGGTCTGCTGGATGGACTGCTTGGCGGTCTGTTGGGCGGTTCCGAAGGCGGCCTGCTGGGTGGTGATCTGCTGGGCGGCGTACTGGATACCGTAACAGGTCTTCTGGGCGGCCTGCTGGGCGGCACCGACGGTGGCCTGCTGGATGGTCTGCTGGGTGGCGACCTGCTGGGTGGCGTACTGGATACCGTAACCGGTCTGGTTGGTGGTCTGCTGGGCGGCACCGACGGTGGTCTGCTGGACGGCCTGCTGGGCGGCGACCTGCTGGGCGGCGTACTGGATACCGTAACTAGCCTGCTGGGCGGTCTGACCGACGGTAGCCTGCTGGACGGTCTGCTGGGCGGCGACATCCTGGGTGGCCTGCTGGATACCGTAACCGGTCTGGTTGGTAGCCTGCTGGGCGGTAGCGGCGGCGACTTCCTGGGTGGCCTGCTGGGCGGCGATCTGCTCGGTGGCGATCTGCTGGATGGTCTGCTGGGCACCGTAACTGGCCTGGTTGGCGGTCTGCTGGATGGTCTGCTGGGTGGCGGTTCTAGCGAAGGTCTGCTCGGTGGCGACCTGCTGGGTGGTCTGCTGGATACCGTAACTGGCCTGCTGGATGGTCTGCTGGGCGGCCTGCTCGGCGGTTCTGAAGACGGCGGTCTGCTGAGCGGCCTGCTGGGCGGCACTACCGATGGCCTGCTGGGCGGTGATCTGCTGGGCGGCGTCCTGGGTACCGTGACTGGCCTGGTTGACGACCTGCTGGGCGGCGACCTGCTGGGCGGTCTGCTGGCAACCGTAGACGACACCGTTGGCGGCCTGCTGGGCTTCGTCGACGACACCGTTGGCGGCCTGCTGGGTACTGTTGACGACACCGTCAGCGGCCTGCTGGGCGCTCTGGATCTGGGTGGCACTGCCAACCTGCTTTCCTCTCTGGATGACACTGTTAGCGGCCTGCTGGGCACCGTCGATGATACCGTCGGCGATCTGCTGGGCGCCGTAGACAGCACTCTCGGCGACGTGCTGGGTGTGGTTGACCAGACCGTTGCTGGCGTGGTTGATAGTGTCGATCTGAGCGGTGTTCTGGACCTCGTTCCTGTCGATGTATTGATCTAATAGCGTATCGCGACCAGGCGGTCTCCGCAGTAATACGGAAACCGCTTGGTCGTTTTTTCGTCGATAAGAAAATCAATCACTTAATTCTGGAACCGAGGGATGTGATTGGCAGGTTCGGAGAGCCGCTGCCGGTCGTATCGCTTGGTTTTCTGCGCAGGCCGCGAATAAGGTCCGATGTTAGGTTTTATACTGCCTTGTTTGGCGGTATAAAGGTGATATCGCTGTACTGTGAGATGGAGAGGGTGGGGTGAATGGCACCGGCTTCAGAATTGCCGTTCGGTATAGCGTAGTAACGTGACGGGCCTTCGGGCTAGTGTGCTTGAGTTACAGGATGCATCTGCCATTGACAGGAAGTTATGACTTAATCGGACGCGTAGTCAGATTGTGTTTGATTAAAGGAAAATAGAGGGAGCTTTATGCAAACGATAGGTCGGTTTATATGTGTCGGTGCCCTGTCTTTAAGTTTGGTGGGTGTGTCGACAGTTTATGCTGCAGAAACGCTGATATACCACGATGTGGAAGGAACAGTTGCCGATCTTGGTGCAGAATTTCTTCGCAAGGGCGGGGATATGGATCTCCGCAATCTCGAGGCCGTTGAGGCTGGCGTAACGTCCGAGTTTGTTAATTCCGCGATAGGGACTCCCTATTACCTGTATACGCTGCCGAAAGGCGAACAGTGGGATTACAACATCAACGTGCCCTTTACCCGCGATGACGAGAACTATCTGGTATGCCAGTACAAGGTGGTTTTCAGCCCGCAGAAAGTCGTGGAAGAAACCCATTGGCGGCGCGCGATTTGTGAGCAGTCTTATCTTGCCTGGTTGTCCCGCCAAGAACCCACGAAATACAACCCGATCAACTTCTCAGCGGATGTTCTGTTCGTGTTCGATACCGCTGAGTTGAGCACTAAAGGTGTCGAGCTGCTGCAGTCGGCCAGCAACGATATCAAACGGGACTTCCAAAGCCCGGTGATCTCGCTGTCAGGGCATGCTGACCGGATCGGTACCGATGAGTACAACATGAATCTGTCGTCTGAACGAGCGGACTCCGTTCGCAGACAGTTTGTTGAGATGGGCTTCGATGATGCCGAGATCAACGCTGTCGGTCGCGGTGAAACTAGCCCTGTCGTTTATTGTGATGATGGTTTGTCGAGAGAGGCACTGATCGAATGTCTGCAGCCTAACCGGCGCGTAGAAGTCGATGTTTATGAAGGGGCCGATTCTGCAAATGGGGGTTGACCAGACGCTGGTCGAACCGCGGGGTTAGACCCCGGACACGTTAGGTGAAGGGCCCAGCTTTGCTGCAGTGCGTTTGTATTCGATAGGATATCGAAAGCCTGGATCAAAGTTTTGGCATTGTCCCTGTATGGAAGCAAATTGATTGGTGGCTAGGATGCAAAACGTGAATCTCTCTGTAGAGGTAATTGATAAACAGACGGGGAATGTCGAGGCCCTGGATTTAGAAAAAGTACAAAATCTGTCTAATAGCGTTGTAAAACTAAATGTCGGTCCTGCTCAGATAGACTCATTTAGCAATGTTGACGGCAACCTTTCAATTCTTCTGACATCTGGCGAAGAAGTTGTCATTCCCGGTTTCTTCCTGCCGACAGGCGACGAGCGTAACGAGCTGGTTCTCGAAGACGCCGACAATGTCTGGTGGTGGGGGCAGTACGAAACTCCCTGGGATAGCTTTTACTTTACCGAAATCACTCCGCTGGCAATGGTGCCGCCGGTTGCAGAAGACGGCGTGCCCTGGTGGTTGATCGCTGCAGGCCTGCTGGGTGCGGCGGCGCTCATCGGTTCCGGCGGCGGTGGCGGTAGCGACAACGATGACGATGGCGATACGACCCCTCCCGATGCGCCGACCAACCTGGCTATCAACGACGAAGGGACCGTGGTCACCGGTGAAGGCGAGCCGGGCACAACTGCGACAGTTTACGACCCCGACAACAATGTCATCGGTCAGGGCCCGGTCGATGAGGACGGTAATTTTGAAGTTGAGCTGACCGAGCCGCAGATCGATAGCGAAGAGCTGGACGTGACGTTGACCGACGATGCCGGCAACGAATCGGAGCCGGGTACCGTTATCGCACCGGACCTGACCGCTCCGGATGCCCCCACTATCGATGGCGCGATCGACGATCAGCTGCCGGAGATCGGCGAGCTGACTTCCGGTAGCAGCACCAACGATACGACACCGACCCTGACCGGTACCGCGGAAGCGAACAGCACCGTTACGATCATGCTGGATGGTATCGTGATCGGCACCACCACTGCTGCTGCCGACGGGAAATGGAGCTACACACCGACCAGCGAGTTGACCGAGGGCGATTACACCTTTACCGCCACCGCAACCGACGCCGCGGGCAACACCAGTGTACCGAGCAGCGGCTTCGAGCTGATCATCGATACCACCGGCCCGAACCAGAACGACGGTAACAACAGCATCGCCTTCGACGATGGTGGCGACGAGCTGATCAACGCCGCCGAAGCGACCGCTGTTACCCTGAGCGGTGTGGTTGAGGAGGGCGGCGAGCTGCTTGGTATCACCATCACCGACGGTACCACGACCCTTACCGTGGATGCGGCCGACATCAGTGTGGCGGCCGACGGCAGCGTCAGCGTCAGCGCACAGGACCTGAGCGGTCTGGCCGACGGTACCCTGACCGTTACCATGAGTGTTGCCGATGCCGCCGGTAACGTTGGCGAAGTCACCGATACCAGCGTGCTGGATACCATTGCGCCGGCGGCTCCGGTGATCAATCCGACGGACGGCACCGTGGTGACCGGGAGCGCAGAACCCGGCAGCACAGTCAACCTGGATGTCGATGGCGACGGGGTAGCGGATTACACCGTGCCGGCAGCCTCTGACGGCAGTTGGAGCGTCGATGTCGATCCCGACCTGGCCGATGGCGTCGAAATCTCCGCCACCGCGACCGACGAAGCGGGCAACACCGGGCCGGAAGGTACCCAGATTGTCGATATCTACCTGAATGACAACACCCCGCCGGATGCGCCGATCATCGAATCCGCCATCGACGATGTGGATCCGAACCAGGGCGCGCTGGCGTCCGGCAGCAGCACCAACGACACCACCCCGACCCTGACCGGTACCGCGGAAGCGAGCAGCACGGTTACCGTCATGCTGGATGGCGCGGTGATCGGCACCACCACCGCTGCCGCCGATGGCCAGTGGAGCTTCACGCCGACCACCGAACTGGCGGAGGGCGATTACACCTTCACCGCTACGGCGACCGATGCGGCAGGTAACACCAGCGTACCGAGCTCCGACTTCAACCTGAATGTCGATACCACCGGTCCGAACCAGAACGACGGCAACAACAGCATCGCCTTCAATGATGGCGGCGACGAGCTGCTCAGTGCCGCCGAAGCCACCAGCGTCACGCTGAGCGGTATGGTCGAAGAGGGCGGCGAAGTAGTCGGTATCACCATCACCGACGGCACCACCACCCTCACCGTGGATGCGGCCGATATCAGTGTGGCAGCGGACGGGACCGTTAGCGTCAGCGGGCAGGACCTGAGCGGTCTGGCCGATGGCACCCTGACCGTTACCATGACCGTTGCCGACGCCGCCGGTAACCAGGGCGATGTCACCGATACCACCGTGCTCGATACCGCGGCCCCGGCGGCCCCGGTGATCGAGTCCGCCATCGATGACGTGGACCCGGACCAGGGTGCGCTGGCATCCGGCAGCAGCACCAACGACACCACCCCGACCCTGACCGGTACCGCGGAAGCGAACAGCACCGTCACGATCATGCAGGGCGGTGTGGAGATCGGTACGGCCACCGCCGCTGCCGATGGGCAGTGGAGCTTCACTCCGGCCACCGAGCTGGCGGAAGGCGACTACACCTTCACTGCTACGGCAACCGATGCGGCGGGTAACACCAGCGTACCGAGCGCCGATTTCGCACTGACCGTCGATACCACCGGCCCGAGCCAGAACGACGGTAAGAACAGCATCGCCTTCGATGACGGTGGCGACGAACTGCTCAACGCAGTGGAGGCGACCAACGTCACCCTGAGCGGTGTGGTCGAGGATGGCGGCGAAGTGGTCGGCATCAGCATCACCGACGGTACTACCATCATCACCGTGGATCCGGCCGATATCAGCGTGGCTGCGGATGGTACGCTCAGCGTCAGCGGCCAGGACCTGAGCGGTCTGGCCAACGGCACCCTGACCGTTACCATGACCGTTGCCGATGCCGCCGGTAACCAGGGCGATGTCACCGACACCACCGAGCTTAACCTGACCGCGCCGATCGTGCCGACCATCAACGCCGCCATCGACGACGTGGATCCGGATCAGGGCTCGCTGGCATCCGGCAGCAGCACCAACGACACCACCCCGACCCTGGTCGGTACGGCCGAGGCCGACAGCACCGTCACGATCATGCAGGACGGCGTAGAGATCGGTACGACAACGGCCGCGGCCGACGGGCAGTGGAGCTTCACGCCGGCCACCGAGCTGGTCGATGGCAGCTATGTGTTTACCGCCAAGTCGACCAACGCCATCGGTAACGACAGTGCAACCAGTGCCGAGTTCGCGCTGACGGTCGATACCGTTGCGCCGACCAACACGGTCACTATCGACAGCATCACCGAAGATACCGGGGTCGATTCGACCGACTTCATCACCAGCGATAACGATGGCCTGGTCATCAATGCAACCTTGCAGAGCGACCTGGCGGCCGATGAACGCCTGATGTACAGCACCGACGACGGTGCGACCTGGACCGATATCACCTCGGCGGTGACCGGCACCAGCGTAACGTACAGCGACGACAACCTGACCAGCACCGCCACCGTACGCATGCGGGTGGTCGATGCCGCCGGTAACCTGGGGGCTGAAGCCAGCCAGCTGGTCGTTATCGACAGCACTGCGCCGAATGCGCCGGTGATCGTCGAGGCGCTGGACGATGTCGGACCGCAGACCGGTTCCCTGGCCAGCGGTAGCCTGACCAACGATACGACGCCGACCCTGGTCGGTACGGCGGATCCGGATGTACAGGTGAAGATCTTCCAGGACGGCGTCGAAGTCGCCACGGTACAGGCCGATCAGAACGGCGACTGGAGTTACACGCCGGCGACGGCGCTGGCGGATGGCGCGAATTACGTGTTTACCGCCACGGCGGTGGATGCGGCCGGTAATGAGAGTGCGCAGAGCAACAGCTTCGAGCTGGGCATCTACTCGACGGCGGAAGAGCCGATGGTTGCGGCCGACAACGCCGAAGTGCTGGCTCTGGATGTGGTGCCGACGGCGGAAGATCAGCCGTTGACCTCGGTGTCCACGCTGACCGTCGCCAGCGTTGGCCTGGGCAACGTATTGGATCTGAGCCTGATCGATCCGGACAACAGCCTGCAGATCACTGTCGGTGAGAACACCACCCGTCAGGTGACGTTGGTGTCCCAGGCGGCGGGGGTTACCCTGCTGTCCGACTTCGGCCTCTACGTGTACAAGTACGACGCCGCGACCGACCAGTGGCAGCTGGATTACCAGCAGTCCTCCTGGTTGGAGATCAACCTGCTCGGCGGTACTTCGGACGAACTGACCCTGCTGCTGGATGAAGGGCAGTACATGTTCGTGCTGCAGAACGAGGTCGGGGTCAACGTGGCGACCACCTACACCCTGTCGACCGTGGCCGATATCGTCTACGACTACAACAACCCGCAGAGTGTCAGCGGCGAGTTGCAGGGTAACTTCGTCAGCGACCTGGATAGCGTAGCTGGACAGGACGACCTGCCCACCGGCACTCAGGTTACGGCGGTGAATGGCGAGCCTGTGGCCGATACGGGGACTACCCAGATCGTCGGCCTGTACGGCACGCTGACGGTCGATGCCGACGGCAACTACACCTATCAGGTCGATAGCAGCTTCGCCGGGCCTTACGGCTCCGTCGATACCTTCACCTACACCGTGACCTCTCCGGATGGACGCACCAGCTCGGCCGATCTGGATGTGACGCTGAACCTGTCCGGTGGCGACGTGGTACCGGTTGCCGATGCCACGGTAGTGCTGCAGGTAGAACCTGCCGTGCTGGCGCCGACGGCTGATCAGCAGCTCAGCGATCTGTTCGCCGTGACCGTGGCCGATGTCGGCCTGCTGGATCCGGTGCTGGACCTGGGTGCGGTGGATATTTCCGGCGCGATGACCTTCACCGTTGACGAGAACTCGGTGCGTCAGTTGACGTTCGAGGCCAGTGCCGGCGGTGTCATCGTGGATGCCGACTACGACCTGGTGATCTACAAGAAAGATGAGATCTCCGGCCAGTATGTCGAATACCACGTGGAATCGAGCTGGTTCCAGGTGTTGCTGCTCGGCGGCAGCTCCGATCCGCTGGCACTCTCCTTCACCGAAGGCGACTACATGGTGCTGGTGGCCAGCGATCCGGCGGTTGCGGTTCTCGGCGGCGTGACGCTGTCGGTGACCAGCGATGTGATCCTCGATTACAACGATCCGAACAGCTTCTCCGGTAGCGTTTCGGGCGACCTGACCGACGATGACACCGCCACGGTAGTCGCTGTGGCCGGCCAGGATATCTCTACCGGTACCTCCATCGTTGGCGATTACGGCGTGCTGGTGGTCAACCCCGACGGCACCTACACCTATACCGTCAACGATTACAGCGGTGTGGCTGGCTGGGTACCGCCTTATGGGCAGATCGAGACCTTCTCCTACACCACGGTGAATGCGGATGGCAGCGCCCAGGTGTCGGCACTGACGATCAAGATCGATCTGATGGATGCCGTCGACGACAACCTGTCCGTACAGGTACCGGTGACCAATGACGGTACCGGTTTCGTCACCGGGGCGGTTCCGGTCATGGGTGGCAATATCCTGACCAACGACCAGGGCCAGCAGGACGATATCTCGTCGGTAACCATCGAAGGCCAGACGCTCTACCTGACCGATAACCTCGGGGGCGACAGCGTTACCATCACTGGCGACTACGGCACGCTGGTGGTGAGCAAGGACGGTAGCTACACCTACACCGCCAACGACGGCGCCTACGGTGTCGACGTGTTCGAGTATCGCCTCGAATCCGTGACCGGCAGTACCGATAGTGCCAGCCTCAGTATCGATGTGGGCAAATACGTTACCGGTTCCTCCTCCTCCGATGTCGTTAACGGTTCGGATGGCTCCGACGTGCTGATCGGTGGTGCCGGCAACGACATCCTGATCGGCGGCGCCGGCAACGATGTCTACGACGGCGGTACTGGCAACGATATGATCACGATCTCCAGCAACGATTTCGTATCTATCGACGGTGGCGACGGCAGCGATGTGCTGTTGCTGGATGGTGGCATCGATCTGAACCTGATTGGCGATTCCCGGATCACCAACATGGAGGTGATCGATCTGGGGACCGGCGACGATAGCAGCGATCTGGTGCTGGACGCGGACTCCCTGCTGTCGTTGACCGATAGCGACAACCTGCTGGTTGTCGTGGGTGATTCGGCAGACTCCGTCACCGCACTGGGCGCCAACCAGATCGGCTCCACCGCGATCAGTGGCACGGACTACAACGTGTACACGTTGGGCAGTGGCTACCTGCTGGTCGAAGATGAAATCACCAATGTCGTTGTCTGATTGACGGCCGTAAAAACCTCTGCTTTCTGACCTAGGTCGGGGCAGGGGTTTTTATCTTTGTAATAACCGGGGTGCAGTTCTCCTTCTGTTGTGAAAAAATCGACGGCATCGGGAGCTGCAACGGACGGTTTTGCGGCGTTAACGACAACTTAGGGATCGATCAGCACGTAGGGGTGCTTAGGAGTATGCGCGATATGTATCGAAAGAGAAGGCTGTGTCTGCTGATCTCGGCTGCACTGGGCTTGTCTGGTTGTTCGTTGGGTATGTTCAAAGATCAACCGGATACCGACACCTCGGCCCAGGCCGAAGCTGCGCCGGACACTATGGCCACCCCGGGCGTCGAGCCGGGGACGATGGTGCTGCCGGCGGCAGGTGCTATGGGCAGTAAAGGCGGCGTTGTGGTCAAGCCCGGCCAGTGCTGGGTCTATGCGCCGATCCAGCCGAAGCCGGTCAGCGATCGGGTCGAGGTGGTACTGAAGGACTCTACCACCAAGCTACAGGTGACCCCGGCGGAGTTCCGCGACGGGTATAAACAGGTAGTGACCAAAGAGGGCACGCTGACCTACAAGGTCGAGCCGGCCACCTATAAAAAGATCACCGAACAGGTCGAAGTCCGGCCGGAGAGCTCACGCATAGTGGTCGAGCCGGCGGTTTATGACGAGACCGAGATCAAGGTCACCGTCGAAGAAGCGCAGACGGTGGTGACGCCTTGTCCGACTTCGGGGACCAAGTATGCGACCGGTGTTGCGACCCTGGGCGTGTGTACGGTCGAACAGCCGGCCAAGACCAAGATGCTCAAGGTACAGAAGCTGGTGACTCCGGAGCGCTCCCGCGTCGAGATCATCCCGGCCAAGTACAAAGAGATCACCCGTTGGGTGGTCGATAAGCCCGCCGAAGTGATTCAGATCGAGGTTAACGACGATCTGGGCAGCTTGCCGGTAGAGGAGCTGGTCAGCACGCCGAAAGCCGAGCAGGTGTTTATCCCGGCGGTTAAAGAGGACGTCGGTGTCGTACGCTATGAAGGGGCGCCGGAAGTGGTGGTTCGCCAGGCGGTCTGTGATGGCGATATCGATCGTGAACTGATCCTCTCGGTGCAGGGATATCTGCAGCAGGCCGGGTTCCAGCCGGGCCGTATGGATGGCCTGTTGGGGCCGCGGACGATAGATGCACTGCAGCAGTACCAGGTCCAGAATGGGTTGGCCTCCGGTGCGTTGACGTTCGAAACGCTGGCAGCCATGGGACTTTCCAATGGCATAGCTATGCAGTAATCAATCCAATCGTTCCCGGCTAACAAAAATAAGACCAACGGGTACATCCCATCCGCTTTAACCGTGGGCAAAGCCTAGTATGAGATCGCTGTCTCTGAAACATCTGTATTACTTGCTGGCCGTCGCTGTCGCACCCTGTGTCGATGCGGCTTCTCCCAGCATAGTGCTGAGTGTGCAAGTGCCTCAGCGATTCTCGTTTGCTGGCGAGGTTGTTGAGCTGACCACCGACAATCCTGCGGTTTTGGATGCTCAGGTCGATGGCCACGACATCATTATCACCCCCCAGGGTAGTGGTGTAGCCGAGGTCAAATATCGCCTCGATAACTCGGAGAACTATCAGTACCTCCGCCTGGAGGTCGATCTGGGCGACGCGGTGGCGGTTACGGCACCGGCAGCAGCCAGTGATACGACAGAGGCAGCGGCCGATAGCGGCGCTGAGGCGGTGGTCGATCAGGCCTCCGCGCAACCGGAAATGCCCGATGCCGCGATGCCCGCGGAGAGCGCAGCGGAAACAGAGGTAGCGGTCGCCGATAGCCAACCGCTGGTGCCGCCGGAGGCCGCAGTCGCGAGCGCGCCGGCAATGGCGGCGGCGGAGGATGCTGAAAGTGTCGCGGTTACTGACGTTCCCGCCACGCCCGCAATGCCCACCCAGCCGGCACAGGAACTCGCGGCACAGCCGCTAGCCGCCGAGCCGGTGGCGCCTGCAGCGCCGCAACGCACCGGGGCGCCGTCGCTCGAACCGCCGCGGATGCTGCAGGATGAGGCCAAGTCGGCGCTACTGGCCGATGCGATCGATCAGGCGGCGCAGATGGAGTTGAGCAACCGGGCACCGAGTCAATCCGCCGATGGCGCAGCGATGACCCTGCTGGCGGCGGTCAAGCGTGGCGTCAGGATGCATCCGAAGGTGCAATCCGCCATCGCCAATGTCGCCCGGGCCGAGACCGAGGTGTCGATCGCCGAAAGCAGCTACTGGCCGACGATGGAGTTATCCGCCGGGCCGGACCTGGGGGGCGACGTCTCATACAACCTGGCGTTGACGCAGACGATCTACGACTGGGGCCAGGTCTCCAGCGGTGTGGAGAAAGCCTCGGCGTCCAAGCGTGAGCGTATCCAGACGCTGATACAGACCCAGGACGATGTGGCGCTGGAGGTGGTCAATGCGTGCATCGAGCTGAAGCTGGCGCGGGATAACCTGTCGATCGTCGAGTTCTACCAGCAGCAGCTGGATTACCTGCGGCAACTGGTGCAGGAGCGCGGTGCTTCGGGCTATAGCGACAACACCGAGATCAGCCGTGTGCGCCAGGCCCTGGGTTACGCCGACGAACAGGTGGCGACCGAGATGAAGCGGCTGCTGGATTCCGAAACCAACTTCCGCGTGCTGCTGGACCTGGAACCGAAGACGCAGGAGGTGATTCTGCCGCCGGTCTCCAACCTGTTCGGCATGATCAGCGATACGGTGGTGCTGGGGCGTGCCATCAACCAGGCGCCGGACGTGCGCGGGGCGATGGAGCAGGTGGCCCAGGCGCGCTCCGAGCTGGACAGCGCCAGTGCCACGCTGAAGCCGCGGCTGCAGCTCGAGGCGACATCGCAGCGGCGCGACGTGGATGGCAGCGCGACCGACGATACCGTCGTCGGCCTGCGGGTCAGAATGAATCCGATGCAGGGGTTCTCGTCGTTCAAGCAGGTGACCGCCCAGCGCCAGCTGCTCGAACAGGCGCAGTTCGAGGCCGATACCAAGCGTCTGGAGCTGAAGAAGCAGGTCGAAGTCCTGGGTAACCAGAAGCGGATCCTCTCCGACCAGCTCAACGCCCTGAACGTGCAGATCTCGCAGGTCGAAAACGTGCGTCAGACCTACCGCGATCAGTTCATGGTGGGGCTGCGGAAGATCGACGACCTGATCAGTATCGAGCGCGAGAACTTCGAAGCGGAGCGGCAGCGGCTGGAAACGATCAGCGAATACCACCGCATCACCTATGACGCCGCCGCCGCACTGGGGCTGCTGTCACCCATGTTGGAGGGCGGTCTGACCGACGCATTGCAGCCATGATCAGGGAAGGTGTAGCGCTGGCCGCTGGCGGCGAGGGCCGGGTTGAGGATAATCCGGAACGGAAACGGAAGCTGGCCGACGGCGTCCGTGAGGGGTTGGTTCTGTTGTGCCGGGAGTTCGGGCGCCAGGTAACGGTGGCCGAGTTGGGCGATGGCCTGCCGCTCCAGGCGGGTCGGTTGTCCCTGGATTATGTGCCCCGCGCGCTGCGCCGGGTGGGGATCAACAGCCGGGTCGTGAAGCTGGAGCTGAACGCGCTGCAGACCCCGTTGCTGCCGGCCCTGCTGTTGCTGAACAACGGCGCCAGCCTGCTGTTGCAGGGCTGGGAGCAGGAAAAGGCCCGGGTGGCGGTGCCGGAAAGCGACGGCGGCAGCGAGCTGCTGACGCTGGACAGCCTGGCGCAACTGTACAGCGGCACGGCGATCGTCGCCAAACCGCGTTACCGTGCCGATGGCCGCGCCGGCAACTACGCCGCCGACCAGGATGAACATTGGCTCAAGAGCGCGCTGAAACGCTGCTGGCCGGCCTATGCCGAGGTCGGGGTGGCGGCGCTGACCGCCAACCTGCTGGCGATCTCGACGGCGCTGTTCGCGCTGCAGGTCTATGACCGGGTGGTACCGAACAGCGCCTTCTCCACGTTGTGGGTGCTGGCGTCGGGCGTGATCATCGCCGTCATCCTCGAGTTCGTGATTCGGTCGATACGGGCCTACCTGCTGGATACGACCGGCAAGAAGCTGGATATGCAGCTGTCGTCGCTGCTCTTCGCCCAGGTGATGCAGGTCCGGCTCAGTGCCAAGCCGGGCTCCACCGGCGCCTTTACCAGCCAGGTCAAAGAGTTCGAAACCGTCCGGGACTTCATCACCTCTTCCACCGCGGCGACGATGAGCGATATGCCGTTCGTGCTGCTGTTTCTGGTGATCATCGGATTCATCGGCGGGCCGATCGTGATCGTGCCGATGCTGGCGATGATCCTGATGATCCTGCCGAGTCTGCTGCTGCAGGGGCACCTGGCGCGGCTATCGCGGGCGAGCCTGCGCGAAGGGGCGGTCAAACACGGGCTGCTGCTGGAGACCATCGAAAATCTGGAGACGGTCAAGGCGACCCGTGCCGAAGGGCGTAACCAGAAGCTGTGGGAGCAGTTGACCGGGCAGTTGGCCGAGGATGGCGTGAAGATCGGCCGGGTAGCGGCGCTGCTCGGATACGGCGCCGCCATGTTGCAGCAGCTGTGCTATGTCGGGGTGGTGGTGTTCGGGGTGTACCTGATCAGCGAGGGCGAACTGACGGTGGGGGGCTTGATCGCCTGCACCATGCTGGCGTCCCGTACCGTGGCCCCGGTGAACCAGGTGACCGCGCTGCTGGTGCGTTGGCAGCACGTCAAGGTCGCGCTGGAGGGGCTGGATAGCCTGATGTCGGCGCCGGTGGAGCGCCCGGCCAACCGGGTCTTCGTGCGCAAGTCGCAGATACAGGGGCACTACCGGCTGTCCGGCGTGCAGTTCCGCTACGACCAGGATAGCCCGGTGGCCCTCGATGTCCCGAACCTGGAGATCCGTCCCGGGGAGCGGGTGATCCTGCTCGGCAGCAACGGCGCCGGCAAGTCCAGCCTGTTGCGGCTGCTGGCGGGATTGACCGATCCGGCGGCGGGTTCGGTGATGCTGGATGACGTCAACCTGGCGCATATCGATCCGGCGGATCGGCGCGACAGCATCGGTTACCTGCCGCAGGATATTGCACTGTTTTACGGTACCCTGCGCGACAACCTGCTGTTGGATGGCGAAGCGCATAGCGACGGGGAGCTGTTCGAGGCCCTCGATGCGGTCGGCCTGGGGGCGGCGGTAAGAGCCCACTCCCTGGGGCTGGATATGCCGATCAGCGGTAACCACAGCGTTTCGGGCGGGCAACGCCAGGCGATCGGCCTGGCCCGGTTGCTGCTGCAGGATCCCCGTGTCGTATTGATGGATGAGCCGACGGCCGCGTTCGACCAGAACAGCGAGTTGCAGGTCATCAAGTTTCTCTCGCACTGGCTGGTTGGGCGCACCCTGGTGGTGTCGACGCACAAACGTACCCTGCTGGCGCTGGGGCAGCGCGGCATCGTGTTGCAAAACGGTCGCGTGGTGAAGAGCGGATCGTTGAACGACGTCGTGCGGGGCCAGACCGTACAGGTGGGAGAGGGTGCCAATGTCTGATAAACAAACCGCCAAACTGTTGCGTCTGTTGGGCGATACCGAACACTCCATCCTGCACCCCTTCGCTCGCCCGGGGCTCTGGTTCAGCGGCTTCTGCGTGCTGGTGTTTGTGATCTGGGCGGGGTTTGCCGAGATCGACGAGATGACGCGCGGCGATGGACGCGTGGTGCCTTTCAGCCGCCTGCAGAAGATCCAGAGCCTCGAAGGCGGGATCCTGGAGAAGATCCTGGTGCGGGAGGGGGAGCTGGTCGAAGCCGGTCAGGTGCTGGTGCAGCTGGATCATACCCGCTTCTATGCCGCCTACATGGAGGGGCAGAGCCAGGCCCGCGCGCTGAAGGCGGCGATCGCCCGCCTCGAGGCCGAGGTCAAGGGCAGCCGGTCGATCACCTTTCCGGAGGATGTCGGTGCCGACAGCCCCGAGGCGAAGACCGAGAAGGCGCTGTTCAAGGCGCGCCGGGACAAGAATAACCAGGCCATCGCGTCGATCCGCGAGGAGATGAAGATCGCCCGCGAGCAGTTGGACCTGATCGAGCCGCTGGTGGCCCGCAACGCCGTGTCGGAAGTGGAGGCGCTGCGCCTGAAGCAGGATATCGCCAGCTTCAAGGGCCGCATGTCCGAGCTCAACAACGCCTACCTGCAGGACTCCTATACCGAGCTGACCAACAAGAAAGGGGAGCTCAGTGCACTGGAGCAGTCGCTGTTGCAGAAGAAGGATCAGCTCAAGCGCACCGAGCTGGTATCGCCGGTCAAGGGGATGGTGAACAACATCCTGGTCACCACCCGCGGCGGGGTTATCCAGCCCGGCGAGGCGATCATGGAGGTGTTGCCGATCGACGATCAACTGCTGATCGAGGCTAAGGTCAAGCCCAAGGATGTGGCGTTCCTGGCGCCGGGGATGCCGGCCAAAGTGAAGATCACCGCCTACGACTACACCATCTACGGTGACCTGAAAGGGACGCTGGAACAGATCAGTGCCGACACCATCGAAGAGGATACGGTGCGCGGCAAAGAGTATTACTACCAGATTCTGGTGCGTACCGAATCCAACCACCTGGAAAAGAACGGCAAGATTCTGCCGATCCGCCCCGGTATGATCGCCGAGGTGGATGTGCTCAGCGGCGAGCGTACGGTGTTGAGTTACCTGCTCAAACCGCTGATCAAGGCGCGCCTGTACTGAGAGGTCTGTACTGATAGGGAGGCCGACCGCCCTGTGCAGGGGGTCAGCTTGCCGGCAGGTAGCGGGTCTTGGAGGTGCGCAGCAGCTTGTTGACCTCGACAATATCCTCTTCGGACAGCGTTCCGGTCCAGCGTTTCAGAATGACGTAACTGAGCAGGAAGCTGTATTTCGCCTGCATCAGGTCGCGCTGTGCACTGTATTTCTCGCGGGCCCGATCGAGGATGTCGACGATGATTTTCACCCCGTAGCGATAGTTCGTTTCCGCCGCTTCCAGCGCCTTGCTGGACGATTTCAGCGCCGTTTCGGCGGCCTGGATCTTGAGACCGTACGACTCGGTGTTCATGGCCGCGATGCGAACCTCTTTGAGCACCTGGCGGCGCGCGGCTTCCAGCTCCTGCTGGGTGACGACCAGACCTTCATATTCGGCATCGCTGCGGGCGGAGGTGGAGCCGCCGGAGTAGATCGGGATCTTGATGCGTAGCGCGGCGACGTTGGATTCGGTGCGGCTCGACAGCGAGTTCTCATAGCCGATGTTGCTTTTCTGGCTGGAGAGCTGCAGGTTGAAGCTGGGCTGGTGACCGGCCCGGGCCTGTTTGTTTTGCGCGCGTTGCGCCTCCACCGCGGCCAACTTGGCCTGGATCAGCGGGTTGTTGGACAGCGCCTGATCCTGCCAGTAGTCCTGGGATTTCAGATCGAACTGCTGGGTCACGCGGGACTTGTCGTCGATCCGCTTCAACTGCTCATAGATCGGGCGCCCAACCAGCTCGGCCAGCGATTCCCGGGCGACCCACATGGCGTTCCAGGCTTCGATCTCGTCCGACTTCAGCCGATCGTAACGGGCCTCCACATCCAGCTTGTCGGTAATGGGCACCAGCTGACGCTGGTAGAGCGAGCGGATACGCGCCAGGTTACGCTCGACCACGCGTTTCTCGGCGCGGGTCAGCTCCAGGCTGTCCTGGGCGGCCAGCACCTCGAAGTACTTCTGCACCAGATCGACGGCGGCGCCCTGGATATCGACCTGTCCCTGCGCCGCGTACTGCTGGGTCAGCGAGCGCGAGCGCTGATAGCTCTGCCAGACCGTGGGTTCGTAAAGAACCTGGTTCATGGCGACGGCATAGCGTTCGCCGTTGTAGTTGGCGTCGGTGTATTTGGACGAATAATCGGTGGAGGTCAGCGTCGATTCGGCGTTGATCTGGGGCAGCAGCTGCCCCAGGGCTTCACGCTGGCGATATTCCGCGCGCCGCGCCGAGGCGCCCGCCGCCAGTATGCGGGGATCCTGTTCCAGCGACTGGCGATAGAGCTGGATCAGATCGGAAAAGGTTGTCTGCCGGGCCTGCTCCTGTTTGCTGCTCGCTGCCTGTACGGAAAGGTGAACCGGGAGCGTCAGCATCAGGGTCAGCAGGGTCGGCGTGAAACGTCTCATGTGCGCTAGTCCTCGATAAATGAGCGGGCGAAGGCGTTGCGGGCGGGCTTGAGCAGATAGGCGAGCAGGGTGCGCTCACCGGTGTTGATCAGTACCTCGGCCGGCATCCCGGGGACCAGAATCAGGTTGCCGAGTTGACGCCGGCTCTCCTCGGGCAGTTCCACGCGGGCGAGGTAGTAGGGCATCCCGGTTTCTGTGTTGGTGAGTCGGTCGGCGGAGATATGGGTGACCGTGCCCGCGATCACCGGCGTGGTCGAGGAGTTGAACGAGCTGAAGCGTACCTCGGCGGTTTTACCGGTCGTGACCCGGTCGATATCGATGGGGGATACCTGGGCTTCGACGACCAGGTCGGCGGCTTCCGGCACGATATCGAGGATCGTTTCTCCCGGTTTGATGACGCCTCCCAGGGTATGGATGCTCAGGCCCAGCACCATGCCGGATTCCGGCGCGCGGATCAGCGTGCGCTCGACCCGGTCCTGCAGTGCCCGCTCGCGCTCGCGCAGGTCGAACAGCTTCGACTGGGTCTCGGACAGCTGGTTGACCACGTCGGTACGGAAATCCTTCTGCAACTGCAGGATCTGCAGGCGCGCCTCGCCCTGCTGAATCTTGGCCTGGGCGATCGCCGAACGGTGGTTGGCCATCTCGGCCTCCAGCATTGCCGCCTGACGTTCCAGGTCGCGCAGGCGCATCTTGTCGACGAAGCCGTCTTTCAGCAGTTCCCGCAGGTCCTTGATCTCGAGTCGGAACGAGGTCAGCAGGCGGGACTTGCTGTCGATGATGCTCTGTAACCCCCGGGCCTGTTCGCCGATCTGGCTGATCCGCTGCTCGAGTACCTCGATCTCGCCGAGGTGGGAGTACATGCGGGCCTTGAACACCTGGGTCTCGCTCTGAATCGCTTCCTGTACGCGCGAGTCCTGCTGGTCGAACAGGGCCGGGAAGGTGATGCGCTGCACCTGGTCCCGCTCCGCCCGCAGGCGTGCCTCAGTGGCCAGGGCAGTGATCAGCTGACCGCGGACAATCCCCAGCTCGGCACGGCTCTGGGTGTCGTCGAGTGCCAGCAGCGCATCGCCCTGGTTGACCTGGTCGCCATCCTTGACATAGATCGCCTTGGCGATCCCACCCTCGAGGTGCTGTACCGACTTGCGGTAGGTCTTGACGGTGACGACCCCGGGCGCCAGCGCCGCGCTGTCGAGCGGTGCTACGGCGGCCCAGGTACCGAACAGGCCGAAGGTAAAAACCAGGATGGCGATGCCGATCAGGCGCGGCGTCCTGTCCGAAGTCTCCAGCGTCAGTTCCGGTGTGCCTTGCGCTAAACCGATGTCGGTCATCATGCTCTCCTTTGCTGAAGACTACTGGGCCAGCGAGGCCGGACGACGGGAGGCGGGAGTGGCGCCGCTGACCTGGCCGCTGTTGCTCAACTTGGTCAGCACCTCATCCCGGGGGCCGAACAGCGCGAGCAGGCCGTCCCGCATCACCATCAGCTTATTGACGTGGCTAAGGACATTGGCGCGGTGGGTAATGATGAACACCGTGCTGCCGATCTGCTTCAGGTTTTGCAGCGCTTCGGCCAGTGCGACCTCGCCCTGGTCGTCCAGATTGGAGTTGGGTTCATCCAATACCACGATCCTGGGGTGGCCGTAGAGGGTACGGGCCAGGCCGATACGTTGGCGCTGGCCGCCGGAGAGCATGCCGCCACTGCCGCCGATGACGGTGTCGTAGCCCTGGGGCAGGCGCAGAATCATCTCGTGAACGCCGGCCAGCTGGGCCGCCTCCACGACGGCTTCAGCATCGACCTTGCCGAAGCGGGCGATGTTGTCGCTGACGCTGCCGTCGAACAGCTCGATATCCTGGGGCAGGTAGCCGATATGGGGGCCAAGCTCTTCGCGCGACCACTGGTACACTTCGGCGCCGTCCAGCCGCAGCGTGCCGCCAAGCGTCGGCCAGATGCCGAGAATGGCGCGGGCCAGGGTCGATTTACCGGAGGCGCTGGGGCCGATGATGCCGACGATGTCGCCCGCTGCGACCTTGAAGCTGGCACCCTTGACGATCGCGCTGCGCGAACCCGGGGCGCCGACCAGCACGTTTTCGGCGCTGATTTCGCCTTTGGGCGTCGGCAGTGACATCCGCTCCCGGGGCGCTGGCGCGCGTGCCAGCAGTGCGTTTAAGCGCTGGTATTGGGTGCGCGCGGAGACGAACTGTTTCCAAACCCCGATCATCTGGTCGATCGGCGCCAGTGCCCGGCCGAGCAGAATGGAACCGGCGATCATCAAGCCCGGCGAGATCTCCTGATGGACCGCCAGATAGGCGCCGACCCCGAGGATCAGCGACTGCACCACCAGGCGGGTGGTTTTCGAGATCGAGGTGAAGATGCCGGCGCGATCACTGGCCTGTGCCTGCAGGGCCAGCACACGATGGTGGCGACCGTTCCAGATGGCGCGGATATTGTCGAGCATCCCCATCGACTCCACCACCTCGGCATTGCGCAGGTTGCGGCCGGTAAACTGGGTGGTGGTCAGGTGTTCCCGGTTGGCTTCGGCCAGCATCGCGCTGGTGGACTTCTCGTTGAAAACGGCCAACGCGGCCAGGATGATCAGACTCAGGATGCCGACCACCCCATACCAGGGGTGGAAGAGGAACATGATGATCAGGTAAAACGGGATCCACGGGGCGTCGAAGAAGGAGAACAGCGCATTGCCGGTCAGAAACTGCCGCAGCCCGTTAAGGTCCTGCAGCGGTTGGGCCGACTCCTGGGCGCCGCCGGAGTAGAGCGCCTGTCTGAAACTGACGTCGTAGAGCCGGCGACCGAGCAGTACATCGATACGGCTGCTGACCCGTACCAGGATACGGGAGCGGACCCACTCCAGGGCGCCCATCGTGGCCATCAGCAACAACATGACCAGGGTCAGCATGACCAGGGTAGGGATACTGCCGCTGGTGACCACCCGGTCATAGACCTGCAGCATGTAGAACGCTGGGACCAGCATCAACAGGTTGATGAACATGCTGAATGCCGCGACGGCGATGAAACTGGACCGGCAGGTGTAAAGGGCCTGCTCCAGCTCGGTGCGCTGTTCCGCCATGTGCTACTTCCTTTATGGCTGTGGCCAGTTAATGTCCATATGATCCAGCGTCTCGAGCGTTAGGCCGCCCTCGACCAGACCCTGGCTGTTCTGATACTGCTCCAGCGCCGCCACGGTCAGCGGTCCGAGCCGACCATCAACCTTGCCGACGGCATAGCCTTGGCCCTGCAGATAGGTTTGCACCTGCATGACCAGCGCCGCAGTGATGTCCGTATCGCAGACCGCCGGGCGCAGCAGCAGCTCGGGTTCACCGGCATAATCGGTGCGGGTGAGTGTTTGGGTCTCTGCCGGCAGGAGCGTCTGACTGGTACGCGCCGGTTCCACCAGACGTTCTACCCCAATGGACTCCTCGGCGGCTTCGTGCCAGACCTCTACCACCCGGGCGGGTTGATCGATGACTTCGCGAGTGACGGTTGTGTACTGGGCGGGCTCGATGACCACCTGCGTCGTTTCCGGTTTGACGAGTACCTGCACCGGGACCATTTCCTCCCGCGCCGGCTTTTCACGCATGCAGAACTGTTGGCGGGTGCTGGTTCCCGATTGCGGGGTATGCTTGCCGTCGCAGGGTTCCAGTACCTTGCGTTCGCCCTCGATGGTTACCGGCCGCATCTGCTCCTCGAACTGGGCCGGAATCACGACGAAGCGTTCGTACTGGGGGCGGATTTCGATCTGCTCCTCCACCGTGCGATAGGTGGGCGGCTCGATCCGGTAGGTCAGCGTTCCCTCGCGGGTGACCACTTTTTTATAGCCCTGGCGGATTTCGGCGGGGGTCACCTGGATGGAGACCTGCATATCCTTGACCTGGACCTCGATCTGTTGGGTCACCGGTTTGGGGTTGACCGAACCGTAGATCCAGCACTGTCCCGGCTGGTCCATCCGCGGCTCGGCTGGCTGCTCCGGA
>QKGH01000174.1 GCA_003250495.1 Marinobacterium sp. | reverse complement strand
ACGCTGCCGGACGACCTGCTCAAGCTGATGGGCTACCAGTGCGGCTGCTTTGCGATTGGCTATGTGCGCGACTTCGAGGATCCGCTGGCCTACCTGAAAGGCGATACCGAACGCCGCTCCGCCGGCTTTAACGCCCTGAGCAGCACCGCCAACCAGACCTCCGCCGACTACCGCGACGCGCTGCAATAAGCGCCAACCCATGAGGAGAAGAGCACCATGTATCCAATCCGCGAAACCGCGCTGCAGTTTTTCACCGCCTGCGAATCGGGACAGGGCTGGGAAGCCTGCCGTCCCTACTGCCATGACGATGCCAGCTTCGACGTGCAGGCGGAGTCCCTGGCCGGGCTGAAGACGGTCGCGGCCTACAGCGACTCGATTCCAGCGCTGTTGATCACGCTGCCTGACGCCCACTATGAACTGCAATTCCTGTCCGACGATCAGCCATCGCAGACGGTCGTCGCCTATGCCCTGTTCCGTGGCACCCACACCGGCCCCAACGGACCGGTGGCACCGACGGGCAGACAGATCGACGCGGACTACGCCTTCGTGATGCGCTTTTCCGAGGGCAAGATCGCCCGGGTCACCAAGATCTGGAACGACGCCTACAGCGCCAGGCAGCTGGGTTGGGGTTAACTCGATATCTAGCCGTGATTGATCGTCGCGACAGGAACGTCAGTCACGCGGGGCTGACGTTCCTGTGTGAAATCAGCCCTGCACGCCAGGCCTACGCTCCCGCTCCAGTACCCAGCAGCGCTCGTTGTAGTCGTAGCCGATATGGCCGTAGTAATCCTTGGCGGCGGGGGCGGCCAGCAGGATCAGCTTGCAGCGCGGCCCGAGCTGGGCCTGGGTCAGCAGCTGCAGCTGCACCCCTATCCCCTGACGCTGATACGCAAGGTCCACCGCCAGGTCGGACAGATAACAGCAAAAGTGGAAATCGGTTACCGAACGGGCCACGCCGACCAGCCTGTCGCCGTCCCAGGCGGTGAGGGTCAGGTTGGCATTGGCCAGCATCCCCTCGATGCAGGCCCGGTCGTCCAGCGGGCGCCGCTCGCCCAGCGAGGTGCGGTTGAGCAGGTCGATAAACTGGTCGGCGCTGATCGCCGTATTGATCCGGTAGTCGATCGGCATGGTGTCTCCTTATTGCCGCCGTTCTGATAGATAAACGAAGGGACACGGTCCCTCGCGCGGTGTCACTGCACAACCGCAGATTTTTCGCGATTTTCCACTTGCAGCCGCTGTGCCACAGGCAGATCTTCTCCTAGAATACGCGCAACTTTTGTCCAAACTATCCAATCCGATCTTTTTACTGCTCTCTCCGAGGTGGCTATGCCCAAGGCATCTGAACTCAAACGCGGCCAGGTTATCGAAATCGACGGCAAACTACTGGTCATACAGAATATCGATGTGCGCAGCCCGACGGCACGCGGGGCGGCAACCCTGTACAAGGTCCGCTCCAGCCAGATCCCCGGCGGCGGCAAGCACGAAGCCACCTTCGTCGGCGATGACATCGTCAAGGATATCGCCCTGGAGCGTCGCCTCTGCTCCTACCTGTACCGTGAAGACGACCTCTACTACTTCATGGACAACGAGGACTACAGCCAGTACGGCATCAACGGCGACGTGATCGAAGACCAGCTGCCGTTCCTGATCGAAAACATGGAGGGGATCATGGTGTCGCTGGTGGATGGCCAGGCGATCGCCATCGCCCTGCCGGCGATCGTAATCATGGAGATCGTCGAAACCGTCCCCGGCATGAAAGCCGCCAGCGCGACCGGGCGCACCAAGGCTGCCAAGTTCGCCAACGGCCTCGAGATCCAGGTACCGGAATACCTGGAAGCCGGCGAGAAGGTGAAGATCAACACCGAAACCGGCAAGTTCAGCTCCCGCGCCTGAT
>QKGH01000419.1 GCA_003250495.1 Marinobacterium sp. | reverse complement strand
AGGTGCGAGAAGCCGTTAAGAACTTGGCGCTACCGGGCTGACCGGCACCCTGCCGTCAGCCCATCAACCTGGCTCAGTCGGCGCGGACCTCCTGCTCCTGGTGCACATGGGCAGCCTGCATCCGGCGCCGCAGCATCGGTCCGATGATGTAGGGCAGCACCAGGCCGGCGATGGCCACGAACCAGATGCCGATACTGAGCGGGCTGCTGAACAGGATGCTCCAGTCGCCATCGGAGATGGTCAGCGCATGGCGCAGGTTGATCTCCATATCCGGCCCCAGCAGCATGCCGAGGATCACCGGCACCAGCGGCACTTCGAGCTTGCGCAGCAGATACCCCATCAGCCCGAACCCGACCATGAAGTACAGGTCCAGCGCGCTGTTGCTGATCGAGTAGATCCCTACTGCCGCGATCAACGTGACCACCGGCATCAGGTACTTGGGCGGAATGCTGAGCAGCCTGACGAAGAGCCCCACCATCGGGATGTTCAGCGCCAGCAGCATCAGGTTACCGACCAGCAGCGCCGCGATGACACCCCACACCAGCTCGGCATTCTGGGTGAACAGCATCGGCCCCGGTGTGATATTCAGCGAGATCAGCATCGCCAGCAGCACCGCCGTGGTACCGCTGCCGGGTACGCCGAGCGTCAGCATCGGCACCAGAGCACCGTTGGCGGCGGCGTTGTTACCCGCCTCCGGCGCCGCAACGCCGCGTGGATCGCCGGCCCCAAAATGCCCCTTGTCGCCAATCAGGCGCTTCTCCAGCGTGTAGCTGATAAAACTGCCCAGCGACGCCCCGGCCCCCGGCAACACTCCGGCCACGAAGCCGAGCAGCGAGCCGCGGATACTGGTCGGCAACACATGGATGATATCGGCCATCTTCAGTTGCAGGCGGTTCAACTTGACGCTGACCAACCCCTCGCCGGCGTGGCGCTCGATGAAGAACATCAGCTCACTGATGGCGAACAGGCCGACGATGGCGATGATGAAATCGACCCCCTCGTACAACTCCAGGATGTTGTAGGTGTAACGCTGGTTGCCGGTGGAGATATCCACACCGACGGTGGCGATCATCAAACCGATCGCGGCCGCCATCACCGTTTTCACCTGGTTCTTGCCAGTGACACCGCCGAGGGTGGCAAAGGCCAGCGCGAACAGCGCGAAATACTCCGCCGGTCCGAAGTGCAGCGCGAACTTCGCCAGCAGCGGCGCCAGGATGATCAGCCCCACGGTGGCGACCAGGCTGCCGATGAACGACGCAATCGCCGAGATCGCCAGCGCCTCGGCGGCCTTGCCCTTCAGCGCCATCGGATAACCGTCCAGCGTCGTCATCAACGCCGGTTCGTCGCCGGGGATATTCAGCAGGATGCTGGAGATACGCCCGCCGTACATCGCCCCGGCGTACACCGAGGTCAACAGGATCAGTGATGCCGCCGGCGACAACCCAAGGCTGAACGCCAACGGAATCAGGATCGCCACGCCGTTGGCCGGCCCCAATCCCGGCAGCGCCCCGATCAGGGTGCCGAGGATCGCGCCAACGGCGGCGAACATCAGGTTCTCAGGCGTCAGCGCGACGCCGAACCCGTGCAGCAAAAAGTTCAGTGTTTCCATCGCTCACGCCCCTGTGTCGAACTTCAGGATGCCCGCCGGCAGATGCAGCTCGAGCACGAAGTTGAACAGCAGATAAACCACCACCGCACTGCCGACACCGGTAATCAGCGCCGGCAACGGGCTGGCACCCATGCGCCAACTCAGTAGCGATACCATCAGAATAGTGGCCGGCACGAAGCCCAACGGCGCCAGCAACGCGGCGAAGATCACCAACACCAGCAGCACGAAGGCCAGGTCGAGCAGAATCTTGGACGTCGGCCAGGGCTGATCCGGGTCGGGACGCAGGATCAGATACAGGCTGCTCAGCCCCAGCACCACGGCCAGCAGCAGCGGAAAAGTTTCCGGCCCCACCACCTCAGCGCCGCCGAACGGCTCGGGGAACTGGCTGGCCTCCCAGCCGTACGCGACGGCCAGGAGCAGCATCAGGATCCCAAACAGGCGATCAGCCATCATTTCAGCAGCCCGATTTCAACGGAGAGATCGTGGATATCCTGGATCTGCTGGTTGACGAAGGCGGTGAACTCGGCACCGGACTTGTGGAACGGCATCAGGCCGCTCTGCGCCATCACCTGCTTCCACTGGTCGCTGGCGTAGACATCGTCGATCGTCTTCACCCACCAGGCGTAGGCATCGTCCGGCACGCCGGCCGGCAGGTAGAAGCCGCGCCAGTTCGGTGCCACCGCGTTAATCCCCTGCTCGACCGCGGTCGGCATCGCGGCGTAGTCACCGGGCAGACGCTGCTCGGACAGTACCGCCAGTACCCGCAGGTCGCCGGACTCGACGAACCCCTGCACCTCGGACACATCGCCGGTGAAGCCCTGGATATGCCCGCCGACCACCTGGGTGATCGCTTCGGCACCGCCGCTATAGGCCAGGTAACGGATCTTCGGCAGGTTCGGCACCCCCGCTTCCTTGGCCGCGATCAACACCTTCAGGTGATCCCAGCCGCCGGCCGCGCTACCGCCGCCGAACTTGACCGCCTGCGGATCCTTCTTCAGCGCCTCCATCAACTCCGGCAGCGTCTTGTAGGGCGAGTCAGCCTTGACGGCGATGACGCCATAGTCGGCGCCGAGCGCACCGACCCATTCGACCTGATCGGCGCTCATGCCGACGAACTGCCCCTGGGCCAAACGCGTGGTCGTCGCGGTGCTGGCGGCCACCAGCAGCGCGCTATCGCCCGCGCGCTTGGAGACGGTATGGGCATAGGCTACACCACCGCCGGCGCCGGGCATGTTCACGGTCTGGACATTGCCGCTGATGATCGACAGGTCGGTCAGTACACGACCGACGCTACGACAGGTGAAATCCCAGCCACCGCCCGGGTTGGCCGGTGCGATACACTCGGCGCTACGGGCCGGCTCGAATGCGAAGGAGTGGGAAGCGGAAAACAGCAGGGCGGAAGCAAGCAGCAGCTTGCGAACAGGGCGTTGCATAGTGCGTAATCTCCGGCGTTATTGTTTTAATGGGTACCCTTCGGATACCTGATCACACCGGCAAGATAGACACCCGCCCTGTTACAGCAAAGTTAAGAAAAATAAGGGCTTTTTAGTCCATTAACGGCTTTTTGCACGTTTTGTTCACGGCCTCGGTCAGAGCAGGTCCTTGGCCCGGTAATAGAGCATCCCCAGCGCCAGCAGCGGCGAGCGCAGCGCCGGACCGCCGGGGAAGGTCAGGTGCTTGACCCGGTCGAAGATATCGAAGCGCTGCGCCTGCCCGCTGAGCAGCTCGGCGATGACCCGCGCCGCCATATGGGTCGCGTTGACGCCATGCCCGGCATAGGCCTGGGCGTACAGGATGTTGGGCGCATCGGGCAGGCGGCCGATCTGCGGCAGGCGGTTGGCGCCGATACCGATCATGCCGCCCCACTCGTAGTCGATCCGCACCCCCTTCAACTGCGGGAACACCCGCTCCAGTTTCGGTCGCAGCGCCGCGCTGATATCGCTCGGATCGCGCCCCGAGTAGTTGCACAGACCGCCGAACAGCAGGCGCCGGTCGGCGGACAGGTGGTAGTAGTCGAGGGCCACGCTGAGATCGGCGAACGCCATATCCTGCGGGATGATCTCGCGCCACTGCGCCTCGCTCAGCGGCTCGGTCGCCACCAGGTAGCTGCCGGCGGGCAGTACCTTGCCGCCGATATAGGGCTCCAGCTTGTGACCGATATAGGCGTTACCGCACAGCACCAGGTAACGGCAGCTGACCTCGCCCTGCGGCGTGATCACCCGAGGCCGCTCGCCCTTGACGATCTTCTCGGCCGGCGAGTATTCGAATATCTGCACCCCCGCCTCGCGCGCGGCGCGGGCCTCCCCCAGCACCAGGTTCAACGGGTGCAGATGGCCGCTGCCCATATCGACCATGCCGCCGATATAGCGCTCGGAGCCGATCACCTCCTCCATCTGGTCGCGCTGCAGCAGCCGCACCTCGTGGCGATAACCCAGTTTGGTCAGGAACTCCAGGTCCTCCTCCAGTTCCCGCATATGGCGCGGTTTCAACGCCAGATCGCAGTAACCGAGGCGCAGGTCGCAGTCGATATCGTAGCGAGCCACGCGCTCGCGCACGATCTCTACCGCCTCTATCCCCATGCGGGAGATCGCATCTATCCCCTGCTGGCCGATCTCGCCGGCGAACTGCTCGATACCGTGGCCGATACCGCGGATCAGCTCGCCGCCGTTGCGCCCGGAGGCGCCCCAGCCCACCCGTTTCGCCTCCAGCAGGGCCACGCTGAAACCGCGCTCCGCCAGTTCCAGCGCGGTATTGACGCCACTGAAGCCGCCGCCCACGACGCAAACATCGACCTCGAGAGCGCCCTGTAAACGGGGCAACTCGGCCAGCTCGCGCGCCGTCGCGGTGTAGAAGGAGCTGGGGTAGTTCTCGCTGTGTACCGGACTTTTCACTGGACCGTTCATCGGATATTCCACACCTGATTACTGTAAATTAAATTTTACAATAACAAAGCAGTAACAACTCATTTAAATAATATATTATTGATATATATGTATAAATTATTACTGCTATGTTATCTTTAGTTCTAAATTTCAAACACCTGCTATTAGGCATTCATACTTTCCAACCCAGCCATCCCGGGAGGTAGCCACCTTGGATATAGGCGCCAGCCTGAAAGCGATCCGTAAAGCACGTGGCCTGTCGCAACGCGAACTGGCCAAACGCGCCGGCGTGACCAACAGCACCATCTCGATGATCGAGAAGAACGGCGTCAGCCCCTCCGTCAGTTCGCTGGAGAAGGTACTGGCCGGCATCCCGATCTCGCTGGCCGAGTTCTTCGCCAGCGGCCAGGCCTCGCCGATCCGCCCCAAGGCGGTCTACCGCGCCGACGAACTGCCCGATAGCGGCGCCGCCGGACTGGTCCGGAAGCTGATCGGCGAGGATATCCACTACCGTATCTTCTCGCTGACCGACCAGTGCTACGCGCCGGATTGCGCGCCGGAACCGGCACCGCTGCGCGATGGCGAAACCGCCGGCATCGTCATCGAGGGACAGCTGGAGCTGAGTATCGAGCTCGACACCTTCATCCTGCAACCGGGCGACGGCTACTACCTGGAAACCGAACGCCCCCACCGCTTCCGCAACCCCTTTCCCACGCCCTGCCGGGTGATCAGCGTCACCACCCCGGCACAGGAGTGAGCGCTCCCGGCTCCCGCAACTTCAGACCAGCGGCTGCTGCTGAGTGATGCAATGGATGTTACCGCCGCCAAGCAGGATCTCACGCCCCGGCACCGCGACCACCCGCCGCTGCGGATAGAGTTGTTGTAACAGCGCCTGGGCGAGCGCATCGGCCGGATCGTCGAAGCTCGGCATGATCACCCCGCCGTTGACCAACAAATAGTTGATATAGGAGCCGGCCAGACGCACCGACGGATCGCGCGCCTGGCTGCCGGCGGCCCAGTCCACGCCGTTGCACTCCTGCGCCGTGGCATAGAGCGGCCCGGGAATCGGCATCCGGTGCACGACCAGCTGGCGTCCGGCCGCATCGGTGCCCTGTTCCAGCCGCGCCAGCGCCGCACGACAGCGTGCATAGTTCGGATCCAGCTCATCGTCGCTCCAGGCCAGCAGCACCTCGCCGGGGCGCACGAAGCAGCAGAAGTTATCCACATGCCCGTCGGTCTCGTCGTTGTAGAGCCCCTGCGGCAACCAGATGATCCGGCTGATGCCAAGGTAATCCCGCAGCCTCTGCTCGATCTCAGCGCACTCCAGCTGCGGATTGCGATTAGGGTTGAGCAGGCACTCTTCGGTGGTCAGCAGCGTCCCCTCGCCATCCACATGGATCGCACCGCCCTCGAGCACGACCCCCTCGGTGCGGTAGCGCGGGCAGGATTCGATGGCCGCCACCTTGGCGGCCACTTGATCGTCCAGGTCCCAGGGGAAATAGAGTCCGCCGTTGAGCCCGCCCCAGGCGTTGAAGGTCCAGTCGATACAGCGCTGCTGTACGCCATCGGTGACGAAGGTCGGGCCGGTATCGCGCATCCAGGCATCGTTGCTGGACAGCTCCACCACACGGATCGCCGGATGCTGCAACTGGCGGCTGGCGTTCTCGTACTGCGCGGCGTTGACGCCCACCGTCACCGGTTCGAACTCGGCAATGGCACGGGCCACCGCGGTGAACGCCGCCTGCGCCGGCTTGGCGCCCAGACGCCAGTTGTCGCTGCGCTGCGGCCACAGCATCCAGATCTGTTTCTGCGCCGCCCACTCGGCCGGCATATAGAAACCGTCGGCGGCGGGCGTGCCCGTTAGCGGCTGCATCTTGCGGTTCTCCTCATCATTGGCACTTTTCATCGGTGCTGTGTCCCCCCCTCCCGGCGCGGCGATAGGGTCGGGCCTGGCTGATTTAACGGCGGGTCAGGCAGGTCCAACCCTAGCAACCCGAACAAGCGCCGCCGAAAATCCTGGTCAGGTTCAGCCCTTGCCGGCATGGGCGATCTGCCCATCCAGCGTCGCCAGCGGACCATACAGCTCCGGCCGGCGGTCGCGGAATACCCCCCAGTTGCGCCGGACCCGCGCCAGCTCGTCGAGGTCGAAGCTGTGCAGCAGTACCGCCTCCCCCTCCCGTGCCGCCTCGGCCACCTTGGCGCCAAAGGGGTCGGCGATGAACGAGGAGCCGTAGAAGGTCAGCGTCACGTCACCATCGGTTTCGCTGCCGACCCGGTTGGAGACGATCACCGGGGTCAGGTTGGCCGCGGCATGCCCCTGCTGGGTGCGCTGCCAGTGGTCTCGGGAATCCAGCGTTGCATCCTGGGGTTCGCTGCCGATGGCGGTGGGGTAGAAGATCAGCTCCGCGCCCAGCAGCGCCAGACTGCGCGCCGTCTCCGGGAACCACTGGTCCCAGCAGATCCCGGCCCCGATGCGCCCGTAACGGGTGTCCCACACCTGGAACCCGGTATCGCCGGGGGAGAAATAGAACTTCTCGCTGTAGCCCGGCCCATCGGGGATATGGCTCTTGCGATAGCGGTTGGGCAGGATCCGCCCATCGGCATCGATCACCGCCAGGGTGTTGAAGCGACACTGGCCGGCCTGTTCGTAGAAGCAGATCGGCAGCACCACCTGCAGCTCGGCGGCGATGCGGGAAAAGTGCTGCAACGCCGGGTGGGCGGCCAGCGGCGTCGCCAGCTCCAGATACTCGTATTTCTGCTTCTTGCAGAAATACGGGGTCTCGAACAGCTCCTGCAGCAGGATGATCTGGGCGCCGCGCGAATGCGCCTGGCGCACCAGGTTC
>QKGH01000489.1 GCA_003250495.1 Marinobacterium sp. | reverse complement strand
TCGGGATAGGCGGGGGCCTCGGCATAATCGAGCCAGGGCGCGTCATGGGCGGTCCAGATATGGTAGGCGGGCTTCACGCCGGGATCCTCGTCCAGCGTTGCCACACGCAGCACCAGGTAGGGCTGTCCCTGCCGCTCCGCCACCAGGTGGGAACCGCAGACGGAGCAGAAGTGACGCTGCTTACCCGGTGACGACTCGAACGCAGACAGCTTGTCCTCCCCCCGCAGCCAGCGAAAATGCTCGCGTTTGACCCCCGCCGTGGCGTTGAATGGCGCCGCGTGCGCCTTACGGCAGGTGGTGCAGTGGCACAGGCCGATCGGCGTATCGAGACTATCGATTTCATAGGCGATGGCACCACAGAGACAACTTCCTTTCATCGTCCGGTAACCTCTCTTAACGCAAAGTTGAAACCTAGCGGCCACGATGCCGTGCGCTATCCGCACTGCCGCAGGTAAAAAATAAAAACGCTATGAATAACAACAGTAATCGATACGCTGAGCGCACGGTAGCTAAAACGCTGCGAGCCCTTTCGATACCCCCTCCGCTAGCAGGGGCATGCGCCGAATACGGGCTAAGCCGCCCCGGGCGGTCAGTTCGGCGCACAGTGGCCGCAATCCGGGCGACCGATGCCGGCCCCCCAGCACGGCGCTAGCGCTCTCCCGCTGCCGCATAACCCGCCCCGGCTTAAACGCTAAGCCCCGGGCCGGTCGCGGTGATACGCAACCGGCCCGTTTACACGAAAGTGCTTCTTTAAAGCATCATATTCTTCTATGGTAACGGCTGCCGGGTATCCCTATTCGCGGGGGATACCCGTTCGACTAGCAGAGAGTTCCGTCTTGACCAAGAAGTACCAGATCCTGCTCATCCTCAGCTTGATCCTGTTCACCGGGTTCCTCAGCACCAGCCTGATCAGCTACTTTACCGCCCATGACAGCCTGGCCAGCGAGATCGAGGAGAGCACCCTGCCGCTGACCGGCGACAACATCTACTCCGAGATCCAGCAGGACCTGCTGCGCCCGATCTTCATCTCCTCGCTGATGGCCCACGACACCTTCGTGCGCGACTGGGCCATCGCCGGCGAACAGGATGCCAGCGCCATCACCCGCTACCTGAGGGAGATCCAGGAGCGCTACGACACCGAAACCAGTTTCTTCGTCTCGGACAAAACCCGCTATTACTACCACCCCCGGGGACGGCTGAAGAGGGTCAGCCGGGACGACCCGCAGGACGCCTGGTATTTCCACTTCAAGAACGGCCTCGACCCGTACGAGATCAATATCGACCGCGATACCGCCGACCCCGGCCGCATCACCGTGTTCATCAACTACAAGGTGTACGACTACGGCGGCAACTTCATCGGTGCCGCCGGCGTCGGCCTCTCCACCTCGCTGGTGAAGCAGCTGATCGATGAGTACCAGCGCCGTTACAACCGCGAGATCTTTTTCGTCGACCGGCTCGGCAACGTGACCATGCACAGCGATACCTACACCGGTGCCCCGCAGCTGCGCCAGAGCCCGGAACTGAGCCTCTACGCCACCCGTATCCTCACCTCGCCGAGCAGCAGCTTCAACTACCAGAGCCAGGGGCGCACCGTGTACGTCAACAGCCGCCTGGTACCGGAGTTCAAGTGGTACCTGGTGGTCCAGCAGACCAACAACCCGGCCACCGACAAGATCTACCACACGCTGATCCTGAACCTGATCGGCTCCGCCCTGATCACGCTGGTCGTGCTGGTGCTGGCCTGGCTCACCGTGAACAAGTTCCAACGCCGCCTCGAAGCGATGGCACTGACCGACAAACTGACCGGACTGGCCAACCGGCAGATGCTCGACCGCATGCTGCCGCAGCAGATCGCCCAGGCCCGGCGCCGCAAAGAGCCGCTCAGCTGCGTTATCGCCGACCTGGACGGCTTCAAACTGGTCAATGACACCTACGGCCACCCCACCGGCGACCTGATGATCCGTTCCATCGCCGAGCTGTTCGCGTCGATCTCACGCGCCTCCGACCTGATCTGTCGCTGGGGCGGCGACGAATTCCTGTTCCTGCTGCCCAACTGCAATCAGGCACAGGCGCTGCAATTCGCCGAGAAACTGCGCCATGCGGTGGAGAATCACCGCCTGCGGGTGGACGACAACCTGCTCGGACTGTCGCTGAGTCTCGGCGTCTCCGAGCTGACCTCGCAGGACGCCCCGGACGATATGATCCTGCGCGCCGACCGCGCCCTGCTGGCCTCGAAAAGCGCTGGCCGCAACCGGGTCAGCCAACCGCCGCTCGGTGCCTCCCAGCCAGCCTGAGCCCTAGCCCGCACCGCCGAGCCCGCGGGTCTCGCCGACCTGGCGATAGCGGCCCGGCGGTACGCCGAGGTTGCGGCGGAACATATAGACGAAGCTGCTGGTACTGCGGTAACCGAGATCGACGGCGACCTCGGTTACCGACACCCCGCGCGCCATCCGCGCCAGCGCCTCGAGCAGCAGCAGGCGGGTTTTCCACTGCGTGAAGGTCATCCCCGTTTCGGCCTGGAACAGGCGTGCCAGGGTGCGGGCACTGGCGCCGCAATCCTGCGCTATCCGCACCAGCCCCACCGACGCGCGCGGACGTTCGATCAGCCGCGCCATCGCCCGTGCCAGACGGAGGTCGCGGGAGGCCGGCAGCAGCAGGGATACCCGCGGCAAACGGGCGAACTCGTCGAGCAGCACCTGTGCGATCCGCGCCGCCGGCCCCTCCGCCGGATAGTCGTTGCCGTGACCGGCACAGCGCAACAGCAGTCCAACCAGCCAGGGCGAGGTCTGCAGCACAACGCAGGCGGGCGGCAATGCCGCGCAGTGGAGCGGATCGATAAACAGCAGTTGCGCGCTCACCGCCGCGGGGGAAAAGAGCTCATGCGCCGTGGCCGGCGGAATCCACAGCGCCTGCCCCGGTAGCACCAGCCAGCTCCGCTGTGCGGCCCGGATCCAGTAGGCGCCGCGCTGGGGCACAATGATGTAGCCGCGCCGGAAGCGTTCAGTGGCGACACGATGCGCCGTCGGCGCCGCCCAGGCGCAGCACAATAGCGGCCGGGCGGGTTCGTCACGGTGCCCCAGCCGCGGCAGGTTCAGCTCTGGCAACTCAGCGATCGTCATGGCCGGCTCCGGCATTCACACCTTAACCAGAATATAACCCAATGGCCGAGATCGCCGCTTAGGCTCCGCCGCGGCCGGAAGATACCCGCCGGAAACACGGCTAGCGGGCCTGCGGTAATGGAAAGATGTTTCGCGCGACCGCCCGACGGATGGCCGATATTCGATAGCGCTTGGCCGATCCTCCACAACCCGCCGCGGCTAGGCCAACGAAGCTAGTAACCGAACCCTATTCCGACGCGCTGCACGTCCGCCGGTCCGCAAGCCAGCCCGGCCTGCGCATCCCGGGCGAGAGGAGAAGACGCCATGCACCCACCGCGAGTCCTGAAGACGCTGACGCTGGTCGGCGTCGCCCTGCTCGGCAGCCATATGGTGCCGCTGCAGGCCGAAGAGGAGGGGATGGAGTCGATCGCCCGCGGCCGCTACCTGGTGCAGATCGCCGGTTGCAACGATTGCCACACCGCCGGTTACCTGCTCGCCAACGGCGCGGTGCCGGAGGAGCAGTGGCTGACCGGCGATACGTTCGGCTGGCGCGGTCCCTGGGGGACGACCTACCCGGTCAACCTGCGTCTGCGCCTGCAGGAGTTCAGCGCCGAGCAGTGGCTCAAGTTCGCCCGCGAATTCGAGGCACGCCCGCCGATGCCCTGGTATACCCTGCACCTGATGACCGACGCCGATCTGCTCGCCATCTACCGCTATGTGCGCCATCTCGGCCCGGCCGGCACCGCGGCCCCCGCCTTCGTCCCGCCCGAGCAGGAGCCCGACCCGCCCTACGCCCTGTTCCCGCCAGCACCAAACTGAGCCGGCACAGCGGTTCAGCACAGCGGTTCAGCCCAGCAGCGCCCAACCCAGCAGCAGCCACAGGCAGAACAGGATCAGATTGCTGAGGGCGAACACCAGGAAACGGTGGAATACATGGTTGTAGGTCAGGTAGATCAGGCTGTGCCCGATGCGCACCGCGAGGTAGAGCCAGCCCAGCAGCACCATCGCCGGGGTGACGCGGTCGGTCACATACGCCAGGGTACAGAGCAGGTAGAACAGTACCGGCACTTCCAACAGGTTCATGAACACCCGGTTGGGCAGGCTGACGCTATCCGGAACGCGTTCCGACTCGCCGCAACGAAAATCGGCGAGACCGACGCGACCGCTGGCGGCGGCCTGGAAACGTCGCCAGGGTATCAGTAGCAGGACCAGCAGGGTCCACCCGATCAGGGCCATCACCGGCCAGAAGATAGTCAGCGGCTCCATCTCACGCCTCCCTTGCAGCGGTTGCAAGCCCGCAGACTAGCAAACCTTAGCCGCCCGGGTACACCTCCCAAGCGCGGACAGTGCACGCCCGTGGCGACAGCCGTTGCAACGACTCCTCCCTCTCGGCAGGCCCTCCTGCCCGACGGCGAGGCGCACCGGACGGCGGTCTCGCGTGCCGGGCCGGAAAGGCCCCGGCAGCAGGGCCTCAGAACAGGCTGCGCAGCACGACGAAAGTCAGCGCGCTGAGCAGCGCCGCCGCCGGCAGGGTGATGATCCAGGCCAGGCCGATCGGCTTCATCAGTTCCCAGTTGGTCTGGCGGTTGACCAGTCCGATACCGAGTACGGCGCCGATCAGGATATGGGTACTGGAGACCGGCAATCCCATCACCGATGCCAGCATCACCACGGACGCCGCCGCCAGCTCGGCCGAGAAACCGGAGGCCGGGTGCATCTGGGTCAGGTTGTGGCCGACCGTCGCGATCACCTCCTTGCCGATGAACCAGAGCCCGACGATCAGCGCGATCCCGAAGGTCACCATCGCCACGGTGGGGATCGTCGCCTTGCTGCCGATCTCACCGGTACGCAGCACATCGAGGATCGCCGCGAACGGGCCGATGGCGTTGGCGATATCGTTGGAGCCATGACTGAAGGCGAAACCGGCCGCGGTGAACACCTGCATCCAGCTGAACATCAGGAAGGTCGACTTGCCCAGCGCTGTTCCTTTCAACGTTTTGGCGAAGATGAAGGTCGCCATCCACACCAGCGCGCCGACCATCCCCATGATCAGGTAGTTATGCAGTGTGGTCAGCCCCAGGTCCATGTGCTTGAGGCCCTTGAACAGCAGCATCGCCGAAATCACTATCGAGCCCAGCGCCGCAATCAGCGGTACCCAGTTCTCCAGCGCGCGATGCGCCTCGATCTCGTTGCGCTTGCTGTCGATGGCGTACAGGCCCCGGTAGTAGTCGGACTCCAGCTCCTCGGGGCGGCAGTCCTGGTCGTTCAGGGTCTGCACGTCGCGCGCCATCACCTGGGTGTAGGCGATCTGCTGCAACTCGTCGAGACGCTCGAACGCCTTCTTGTGCTGCTTTTTATAGGCCCGCTTCTCGCTCCGGATCAACTCGATCTGCGCCTCGGCCTGCTCGTTGTAGGCGAGGATATGCTTCTTGATCTGGTAGTACAGCGCATAGGAGACCAGCCCGCCCAGCACCGGCGACAGCACCCAGGACACAGCGATCTGGCCGATCTGGCCCCAGTGCACCAGCGACAGTGCGGTGGCGCCGCCGCCGAGGATATAACCCAGGGTGATGGAGCTGCCGACGATGGCGCCGATAATGGAGTGGGTCGTGGAGACCGGATAGCCCTTTTTGGTTGCGAACAGCAGCCAGAATGCCGCGGCCAGCAACGCCGACATCATGATGTAGACGAACTGTATCGGCTCGATTGCGATCTGCGACAGATCCACGATCCCCTTGCGGATCGTCTTCGTCACCTCGCCCCCGGCGATAACCGCACCGCTGACCTCGAAGATCGCCGCGACGACCAGCGCCTGCTTGATGGTCAGGGTGCCGGCACCGACACTGGTACCGAAGGAGTTGGCCACATCGTTACCGCCGATGTTGAACGCCATGAACAGGCCGAACAGCGTCGCCAGTACGAACAGCACGACCTCGTTGTGCTGGGTGTAGTCCATCCCCCAATAGAGAAAATAAGCGCCGGCGGCGGCCATCAGCAGCGCAAAAAACAGACTCGTTTTCGACCCGCCGTATGCCAATGCAGCCGGGGTAGCCGTCGAAGCGTGGTTGGACATCGACTCCCTCCTGTCAAACCTTTCCAATCCATGAACAGCGCCGCGGCCTGAACGCAAACCGGAACGGGCGCAGCGGAGCGAAAAACTAACGCAGCTTAGTGACAGTTCCGTGATGGGGCCGGAAAGCGGAGGGAAAGGCCGCGGGAAGTGCCTAAAGCCACAAATAAAGAAGGGCTATACGAAGACGGACGCAGAGGAAAACGGGGCCCGGCACCCGTGTGGGTCCACGGGGCGTCCGCTCGGGACCACCAGGGGAAGACTCAACCGCCGCGAGGAGGCGATGGACGGTTCTGCCGCAGCGTCAGACGGAAACAGGGCCTCAAGGAGGATGCGGACGCAAACGGTTAGTCCAACAGGAAGTTGCGCCGCCCCTCCCCCTCCAGCGCATCGGCGCTGCCGGACTCATCCTTCAGGGTGACGCCGGAGAGTCCCCGCCGCTGCGCTTCGCGGATCAGCCACAGCAGCCGCTCGGCCCCCTCCTCCAGCGCCATGCCGGCGGGACGCAGGTTGGAGATGCAGTTGCGCGCGGCGTCGGTCAGACCGACGCGCGGCGCATAGGTGAAGTAGATGCCGAGGCTGTCCGGCGAGCTGAGCCCGGGGCGTTCGCCGACCAGCAGGATCAGCAGCCGGCAGCCGAGCAGCTCGGCCACCTCGTCGCCGACCGCGACCCGGCCCTGCTCGACGATCGCCACCGGCGCCAGCGTCAACCCCTCGCCGGCGAGTCCCTCGGCGATCAGCGCGCTCATCCGCGCCGCGTGGCGCTGTATCGCGGTGGAGGAGAGGCCGTCGGCGATGACGATGCAGGCATCGGCGGCACTATGCTCCGCGGCGTACTGTTTCAGCCGCGCCGCGGAGTCGGCCTCGAGGCGGCGCCCGTAATCGGGGCGCTGCAGGTAGGTTTCGCGGTTGTCGGCGCGGCTGTGCAGGCGGATCGGCTGCAGCCCGGCGTCGAGCAGTTGCGCGGACAGCGCCGCCACATCGAGCGGGATATGCACCGCGTCGCGGGCCTGGGCATGGGCCAGCTGGAACGCCAGCTGCTGCTGCGACGGCAGGCTGACTCCGGCGCGGCCGAGGCCGATGCGGGCATCGGTATAGCGACGCAGGCTGGCCCAGGGGTTATCGGTAACAATGGTTTTCTTGTCGCTCATGACATCCCCTTATGAGATCC
>QKGH01000414.1 GCA_003250495.1 Marinobacterium sp. | reverse complement strand
GGATGCTCGGGGTCGCGCCGGTGCCGCTGTCGGCGCTGGAGCAGACCCTGGAGGTCGCCTTCGGTGAGCTGCCGGCGAGCGTGCGGCCCGAGCAGACGATCGAGGTCCCGCTGCGGGTCGCGGCCGCCGGTGGTCGCGCCCTGCCGGAACGGGTACAGGTCACGCTGGCGGCGGTGGATGTGGGGGTGCTGTCGATCACCGGCTTCGCCACCCCGGACCCGCTCGACTGGTTCTTCAAACCGGCGGCCTACGGAGTGCAGATTCGCGACAATTACGGCGATCTGCTCGAGGCCGATCCGGGTGAATTCGCCCGCCTGCGTTACGGTGGCGACGCCGATCTGAGTCGGGGCGGTGCCCAGCCGCCCACCGAGGTGCAGATACTGTCACTGTTTTCCGGTGCCGTGGCCGTCGATGCCGAGGGGAGGGCACGGATTCCGCTGCAGCTGCCGGCGTTCAACGGTCGTATCCGGCTGATGGCGGTGGCATTCTCGGCGGCCGCCAGCGGCTCCGCCGAGCAGGAACTGCAGGTGGTGGCACCGATAGTGGCGGAGTTGAACCGGCCTCGTTTCCTGGCGCCTGGCGACAGCGGTCAACTGACGCTGGAACTGCATAACCGTACGCAACAGGCACAGACGTTGACGGTGGCACTGGACGCCGGTGCCGGGCTGCAGCTGAACGGCGCCGGCCAGCACTGGGACGAGACGCTGGAGTTGGCCGCCGGTGCCAAGACCACCCGTCGCCTGCAGGCCCTGGCCAGTACGCTGCAGGGCGCGGTGCCGCTGTCGCTGCGGATCGGCGGTATCGATGGCGAGCCGGACCTGCAGCGTCACTGGTCGCTGGGGGTGCGTCCGGCCTGGCCGGCGCAGGTGCTGGATTGGCGCCAGCCGCTGGACGCCGGGGCCGATTTCAGCCTCGACCGCAGCGCGCTGCAGGGGTTGCTGCCGCAGACCCTGAATGCCCGTTTGAGCCTGGCGTCACGCCCGCCGTTCAACCTGGCCAGCCACTTCAACGCGCTGAAGGCCTATCCCTACGGTTGTGCCGAGCAGACCACCAGCGGCGTATTCCCCCAGCTCTACATCGATGCCGCAACGCTGGCGGCACTGCAGTTGGAGGGGGATGACCCGGCGGTGCGCAGGGAGGCGGTGGAGTTGGCGATCCGGCGCCTGTTCGGCATGCAGCGCAGTAACGGCAGCTTCGGTCTGTGGAGCAACGAAAGCCCGGAGGAGCCCTGGCTGACGGTCTATATCACCGATTTCCTGTTGCGAGCCCGGGAGGCCGGCTACGCGGTGGCGCAACCGGCGTTGCAGCAGGCCCTGGAGCAGATCGGTCGCTACCTGCGTAACCCGCGCCGGATCGACGGCGAACTGCAGGATGAGCGCCGTTCGCGCTTCTCCGTGCGCGCCTACGCGGCGCTGGTGCTGGCCCGCAGCCGGCAGGCACCGTTGGCGGAGCTGCGCAATCTGGCCGACTACCATGCCGATGACGCCTCGCCGCTGGCCCAGGTACAGCTGGGGCTGGCGCTACAGGCCTCGGGCGATGCGCCGCGCGGTGAGCGGATGCTGCGGCAGGGGCTCGACGCGTTGCAGCAGGCGAGTTTTCCGCGTACCGACTACGGCAGCCGTGTACGCGACCGGGCGCTGGCACTGTTCTGGCTGCTGGAGGCGAGCGCGGCCCAGGAGCGCTGGATGCCGCTGCTGGATGGCCTGCAGCAGGCGCTGGCCGGGCGCGAATGGCTCAGTACCCAGGAGCGCAACGCGCTGTTCCTGGCCGGACAGGCGCTGACCCGGATTCCGTCCGCCGCACTGCAACTGCAACTCTCCGGTGCCGTCGAGCTGCGGGTCGATGGCGTCGCGCGCCGCGACCTGCGGCTGGCGGGAGAAGAGCTGCTGCGCGGTCTGCAACTGCATAACAGTGGCGAGCAGACCGCCTGGATCGCACTGCATCTGCAGGGGTACAGCGACCAGCCGCCGCCGGCGTACAGCCGCGGCATCCGTGTCGAACGCCGCTTCTTCGACGCCGATGGCCAGCCGCTGGCGCTATCCCAGCTGCAGCCGGGCGAGGCGGTGTTGGTGGAGTTGCAGGTGAGCAGCGACGAGTCGATGCACGATGCCCTGGTGGTGGACCTGCTACCGGCAGGTCTGGAGCTGGAAAACCAGAACCTGTCGACCAGCCTCGCCCTGGGCGAGCTGCAGATCGACGGTGAAAGCATTGCCGAGCGCATGGCGCTGAACGAGATCCGGCATCAGGAGTTTCGTGACGACCGTTACGTGGCGGCATTGGCGCTGGGGTGGCAGCATCGTGCCCGCCTGTACTACCTGGCGCGGGCGGTGACTCCGGGACGCTACTGGTTGCCGCCAACCTACGCCGAATCGATGTACAGCCCCGAGATCCGCCATCTTGGCGCCGATGCCGGGGTCATCGAGGTGCGGGTACCGGGCGCGCGATGAATGCACATCGCTGGCGCCGGCGGCTGGCGGCGCTGGCGCTGATTGCACTGCTAGCGGCAGCCGTTGCCCTGCTGCTGGACCGGCTCTACCCGCTGCCGTCTCCGCCCGCGCCGTCGCGCCTGGTGGTGGCGCAGGACGGTACGCTGCTGCGCGCGTTTCCGGCCGCGGATGACACCTGGCGGTACCCGGTCGCCGTTGAGCAGGTCTCGCCGGTCTACCTGGAGTTGCTGCTGGCCTACGAGGACCGCGCCTTCTACCGCCATCCGGGCATCAATCCGCTGGCCCTGTTGCGGGCACTGGGGCAGAACCTGAGGGCCGGACGGGTGGTCTCCGGGGGCTCCACCCTCAGCATGCAGGTGGCCGGCCTGCTCGATCCCTATCCGCGCACGCTGGGTGGCAAGCTGCGGCAGATGCTGCGCGCGCTGCAGTTGGAGTGGCACTACAGCAAGACGCAGATCCTGCAGCTGTATCTGAACCAGGCGCCGTTCGGCGGCATGCTGTCCGGGGTCGAGGCCGCCGCGCGGCACTATTTCGGCAAACCGGCGACCGAGCTCAGCGACGCCGAGGCCGCGCTACTGACGGTGCTGCCGCAACGCCCCGGCGACTGGCGTCCCGACCGTTATCCGCAACGGGCGCAACGGGCCCGCGACAAGGTACTGCAACGGATGCTCGCGCTCGGGCTGTGGCCGGCGCCACGGGTGGCGGCCGCACTGCAGGAGCCGGTGGCCGCGCTGCCGCCGCAAGCGCCGCTGCTGGCGCCATTGCTGGCGCGCCGACTGCTGCAGCTCGAACCGCAGCGGCAGCGTATCGAGACGCTGATCGACGCCGACCTGCAGCGTCAGCTGCAGCGTCTGACCGACGCCTATAGCCAGCGCCTGCAGCGGCGCCAGTCGCTGGCGGTGCTGGTCGTGCGCAACCGCGATCTGGCGGTGCGTGCCTATGTCGGTAGTGCCCGCTTCGGCGACAGTGACAGCCAGGGGTTCCTGGATATGACCCAGGCGGTGCGCTCGCCGGGTTCCGCCCTGAAGCCTTTTGCCTACGCCATGGCGCTGGACCGGGGGCTGATCCACTCCGCCTCGCTGTTGCTGGATACGCCGCGTTACGGTCTGGCCTATCGGCCCCATAATTTCAGCGATGGTTTCTCCGGCCCGGTCGGTGCCACCGAGGCGCTGCAGCGCTCGCTGAACCTGCCCGCCGTGCAACTGGTGGAGCACCTGGGGCCGGAGCGTTTGGTCGGCGGGCTGTTGCATGCCGGTCTGCAGTTGCAGGGACCGGGGGTGGAGGCACCGAACAGCGCCGTGGTGCTCGGCGGTATCGGTACCACGCTGGAGTCGCTGACCGGGGTCTATGTCGCGCTGGGGCGTAATGGGCTGGCCGGTACGCCGCGCTTGACCCCGGAGACGCCCGAGACGGCACGCTGGTTGATGAGCCCCGGCGCCGCCTGGATCGTCTGGCGCATGCTGGCGCACGATCCGTGGAGCGCCTGGGGCAGCGAAGCCGGGGGCTGGTCGTTGGCGTGGAAGACCGGTACCAGTTACGGCTTCCGCGACGCCTGGGCCCTGGGGGTATTGCCGGAGTGGACCATCGGGGTCTGGGTCGGCCGACCCGATGCCAGTCCGAGCCCCGGCGACTATGGCCGACGGCTGGCCGCACCGCTGCTGTTCCGGGTCAGCGAACTGTTGCCGCAACAGGTCAAGACGCTGCCACGGCCGGACAGCGTGGAGCCGGCACCGATCTGTTGGCCGCTGGGGACGCGGGCCGAGAGCGCCGACAATGCGGGCGATAGCTGCGCGCTGCGTAAGACGGCCTGGCTGCTGGAGGGGATGGCGCCCGCCACCCTGTCGCAGCAGCCTGGGGTGGGGCAACCGCCGTTGCTACGCCGTTACTGGTTCGACAGCGAGCGGCAGACGCTGTCGGCTCCGGCCTGCAGTCCGCCCGACGCGACGCTGCAGCCGCGTACGCTCGCACTCTGGCCGCTGCAGGCGGAGCCCTGGATCAGGCCGGAGTGGCGCCGGGCGGCGCGACTGCCGGTCGCTGACACCCCGTGCAGCCGGGCGCAGCGGGAGAGCCAGGTCCAGATCCGCGGTATCGAGGCCGGCAGCCGGCTGCAACTGCCGCCGCGGCGCACGGAGTTGAGCCTGGCGCTGCAGCTGGAAGGGGCCGTGGGCGGCGTGCAATGGTATCGAAACGGCGAGCCGCTCAGTGGCACCAGCGGCAACCGTCTGGCGCTGCTGTTGAGCCGACCGGGCCGCTATCGGCTTAGTGCGGTGGATAGCCGGGGACAGACCGCCGCGGTGGAGTTCAGCCTCAGCCGCTTCAACAATTGAGCTATCGACGAATGCGGCGGGAACCTGGGACCGACCCATTGAACACCCAGCGCCCGCATCCTCAGCCGGGTGCCGCCGGCGCTGACGATCCTAGTCTAGCCGCTCGGCGAAACCAGGGGACGCTGGTGCCGTGGGCCTTGCCGTAGAGGGTGTCGTAGAGGGTGCCGTAGAAGGTGCAGTGGATGGCGCCGCGGGAGATAATCGGCTGATCTGTTACCGATAGCTGAGAGCTGAACGGCGGACTTCCTGGACACTCCGGGGCCGGCATGGCTGCCCCGGCTCCCCTCTACTCAGGCTAATTGTCGATTTCGTTGTGGCTCGTTGTGGGCTACTTTCTCGGTGCTCTCTGTTGCGTTCTCTGCTGCGTTCTCTCCTCTCTGTTGCGCTCTCTCTGCCGATCCCTCTCTCCCTGGCCGCGGCCGGCGTAATGGCGTTGTGGGGAAATTACGGCGACCAGGTGTTTACGAGACGTTTTTTTAATGGTTTTATGTCGGTTAAGAGGTACATCTGTGACATGTTGTTATACAAAAGATTAACGTGCGGCGAGTCGCGATTAAAAGTTGGCCATATGGGAAGGTTAACTATATAGTTAGTGACGAACTGGCACCTGTTGCAAACGGGTTTGGCTTAAAGTGTAGCTTAATGGCGATAGAAAATAATCCTGTTACATAACGGATGAACGCAAACCTTATGCTATTAAGTCGACTTGCCAACGCAATTGAGTCGGCACTAATAAAGTAAATTTCCTGGCGTTAAAAATTGTATGGATAACAATTAGAAATAACTATATGGGTAGATAACGGAATATACTCGAGGGATCAATGGTGACAGATCCAGCGCTACTCCAACTTACGGGGATATCTGCTTCGGATATCGGTGTCATCAGTCCCTGACTGTCTAATAATTGATTGATTTTACAGGAGTATTTATGAGCTATTTGGGGTTTTTCTATAGATTTACGGTCAGTTATATAATCGTTATGGCCTTGATCGGAACGGTAGTGGGGCTGCTGGAGTTCGAGATGGCAGGCTCTTTAAATACTGCTGTTTTAGCCGGTATATATTATTTGTGGTTTTACAATTACTCTAATAAAAACTCCAGGATAGTTAGAGGCAGTGAAAAATGGACACTGATCTTGTTATCGTTGATCGGCGATATTATTACTAACCTGATTTTGGTAACGCCTGCTATTATATTGGAGTCTGTTCCAATTAAATTCATTGTATATGGCGAGTTGATAATCATACCGCTCCATACATTACTATTTTTTGCCATGGCCTCTGTTGTGAAACGGCAAATGTTAAAGCAGCGTCCTGAATTGTCTAAGATTTACTAGGGGTAGCAGAACAATAGTAGAAAGGGGGCCGGAAGGCCCCTTTTTAGTGTTTGTTCGTGGTGTCGTAACACCATCGTTTTTGCCGTTAAAACCCGCTGCTCCAGGGCGCTTTTGCCGTCGATTGGCCAATCACGCCAGCGATCATGGAGCGCGTTCGAGCAGGGCGTCGCGTGCCTCGGTAATCCGCACAAACTGTTCGTGGCTACCGCCAACGTCGGGATGTACCTTCTGGGCGAGTTTACGGTAGGCGGCTTTTATCTGCGCCGGTTCGAGCAGGCCGTCGACTGGCAGGTTCAATGACTCGCGATGCTTCTTGTCACTGTGCTGTTGAAACGGGGTGGGGCGAGATTCGCGGCGTTGGCTGAAGCGGGCAAACTCTTCGAACAGCCGCTGCTGGGAGGCCTGGCGCTGGTTGTAGGACTCCCGACGCAACGCCACCTGATCCTCCTGCCAGCGTTGCCGCGACATGACGAGGCAAGCGGCGAAGGCGATCCGCCCGCTGGTCTCTAGCTCGTCGAGACTGAAGGGACCCACCATATCGTACGGCTCATCGAGCCAGGCATGCCGACCGTTGGCGGTGACTTCGACTGCGCCGACCGTCACGGTATCTACGATGCCGATAGAACCGTTCCAGATGACCCAGTATTCCTGTTCGGCAAAGGCTGAGCTGTCAGTCATCGCTGGCCTCGTGTGGATGTAAAGGGGTGTCGATTCTCGAATTGCAAAATACACACCAAGGATCAGTGCCATGGGCGGCAGCGCTGTGTAAAGTTGTCGGGAATGTCACAAAGATATGGATATAAAACTATTTTAATCAATGGGTTATAGGTTGGCGCGGAAAATGAATCGGATCTCCGTTGATGTAACTGAGGTTATTAATGGGTGCATACACGTATTGAGGTCGCCATGTCTGACATTATCCAATTCCCCATTCAGAACAAACAGCAAAGCTCTGACCTCGAACGAGTCATCGATAAAGCGCTGACCGGGGTCCCGAAGAGGGACCGCGAAAAGATCAGGTTTGAACTGGTAAAAACCATCGATAGCTATGATGGATTTTTTACCGAGTGGTCGTTGCAGATACCGGAAGAGAGCAGCGAAACATTCAAGAAGCAGATCTACGATATTGCGCATCAGGAACACGACCGGAAGATGCGCATGCTGGGCGATATCATCCGGCTCAAGATAAGTGTATTGGTCGCGGAGTATCAAAAACGACGTTACTGACGGTATTTCGCATG
>QKGH01000244.1 GCA_003250495.1 Marinobacterium sp. | reverse complement strand
GGTCGACCTGCGCGAGCGGACCGGGCAGGACAGCTCGGCCGATACCCAGGTGCTGGAGTTCTGCCTGTTGCTGGAGCAGCGCTTCGATGCGCTGACGGCCAGATCGCTGCAGGAGCAGCGCCTGGCGTTGAATAATACGCCGCTGGTCTGGCTCGCCGACCGCCAGCGGCTGGAGTGGGTATCGCGTGACGCTGTCGCGTTCGAAGGGTTGGAGTTGGACGGCGCCGCGCCGCTCAGTGCCCTGCGGCGTCAGGCGCTGCAGTGGGACCAGAGTGGGCAGCGACTGCGGTTGCTGAGCAGTGGCGATATCGATGCCGCGGCCAGTGCGCGCTGGCACGAGGTCCGTGGACTGGATGGGGTCGGTGAGCTGCGGCTGCAGTTCTACCAGGCGTCGCGTTGGCTGGCCTATCCCGACAGTCAGGGCAGCGCGCAGGGGGTACGACTGGAGTTCCGCCAGGCACAGGTGCCCTACGTCTGTACATTTGCCCTGCCGGCGAGCGGTTGATGACACTGCAGCCGGCAGCTACGAGGTTGAGATGGGGTTGATAACAGCATGAGTGCTGGTTGGACAGGCTCGCTGCGACAGCGGCTGCATGAGTTGGCGCAATGGCGGCCCGGCGCTTCTGCTGCGCCCGCCCAGTTGCTGCTGCGTCCGCGCCAGGGCGGTCTGCCCGGTGCCGAGAATCCGCTGCAGTGGTTGGTGCTGGAGGCGGGACAGGCGGTCGCCAGCGGCCAGATCGGTGTGGATGGCGACGGTGGGCCCGATACGCAGTGGCGGGCGCTGCCGACCACTTTTATCCTGCCCGGCAGTGATGTCAGTTACTTCGATCTGGCGGCGCCGCCGGGATTGAAGCCGGCGGAGTGGCCGCTGCTGCTCGAGGAGCAGCTGTGCGTTGCCGCGCCGCAGGTGGAGATCGGTTGCGTGGGCCGCACGCCTGGCCGGCTGCAGCTACAGCTGGCCGATAAGGCGTTGCTGCAGCAGTGGGAGGCCCGTTGTCAGGCACTGGCGCTGATGCCGGAGCGTTATGTCAGCGATTTTCAGCTGCTGCCGTTACCCGATGCGGGCCATTACCGGTGCTGGCGTCACGACAACGAGCTGACGTTGATCCTGCCGGATACTGGTGCCGACGAAACCTCAGCGCGCTGGCGTTGGCTCAACTGGTCGGCCGATGCCGACTTGCCCACGTCCTGCCAGACGCTGCAGCGCAGTGAACTGCAGGCAGCGCCCGGCGAACTTGACTGGCAGGTGCTGGCTGCCGGGGCTAGCCCCGAGTTGCCGCCGCTGCGACGGGGGGCGCTCAAGCGCCGCCAGGCGATGCCGTTATCGTTGTTGCTGCTGCTGGCGCCGTTAAAGCCGTTGCGTAGCGCGTTGGTGGCGCTGCTGGTGTGCGGTTTGGCCTATCTCGGCGCCGAGCATTGGCAGCAGGGACAGCGAGCTGCAGTGGCGCGCCAGCAGGTGCTGGCCCAGCTGCAGGTTCCGGCCAGCGCGTCGGTCGAGCGTGCGACGCGGCTGCTCGCTGCGCGCCTGGATCAGCAGCAGGCGGCGTTGGGACGGCTGGCCGATCTGGCCCTGTTCAGCGACAGCGTGGCCGGCTGGCTGGCGCAGCAGCCGGGGCTCCGGGTACAGCGTTTCGCTTACGACAATAACGACGGCAATGGCAAGGCGCAGCTGCTGCTGGCCGCTTCTGTGGAGGGTGGCGCCGCAGCCGTGGACGCGGAGCGGCTGCAACAGATGCTGGCGCAGACGATGGGGATCGATCTGGCCGCGGGATTGAGTGTCCAGCTGCAGGACGCCGAGGTGCCGGTTCGCATCGACTACCAGATCGCTGGACAGGCGATAGCACAGGAGAGAACACGATGACGCCAGGGGCGGGGTTGATGAGCTGGTGGCGGGCGCGTCCGCCG
>QKGH01000104.1 GCA_003250495.1 Marinobacterium sp. | reverse complement strand
CCGTGCTCGCCCGGCGAGCGGTACTGGTAGGCGCCGCCCCAGGGATCGTCCGGCAGGCGGCGGATATAGCCGTCGGCGCGGTAGTTCTTCGGTTCCGGCGCCTGCTGCGGCCGCTGCACCAGCGCACTGAGCCCCTGCTCGGTGCTCGGGTAGCGCATGTTGTCGAGGCGGTACATGTCGAGCGCCTGCTCCAGCGTCGCCAGGTCAGCCTTGACCTTCTGCGCCACCGCCTTGTCCTGGTTGTCGAGCACATTGGGGGCGACGATCGCCACCAGCAGGCCGATGATGAAGATCACCACCATGATCTCGATCAGCGTGAAGCCGCGCGACCTGCAGGCTGCTTCACGGTACCCCGGAGCGGCACGGTTGGCGGCGGCTCGCGGGCGGCGGACGTTATGCGGATACATCGGTTTCTCCTTGCACGGTGCACTAAAACTAAAAATCGAGGGCCTGGTTCAGCTGCATGATCGGCAACAGGATCGCCAGCACGATGAACAGCACGATTGCGCCCATCAGCAGGATCATCAGCGGCTCGAACAGCGCCAGCGTCACATCGACGCGCTGGCCGAAGCTGCGCTCCTGGTCGTTGGCGACCCGCTCCAGCATCTGGTCGAGGGTGCCGCTGGCCTCGCCGCTGGCGACCATGTTCAGCAGCATCGGCGGGAAATGGCCGCTGGCGGCCAGGGCCTTGTGCAGCGGCAGGCCGCTGCGCACCTCGTCGATCACCTGCTCCACCGCCTGGCGGATCACGCGGTTGCCGAGCGTGGCGCACGCCACCTGCAGCGCCTCCAGCAGCGGCACCCCGCTGTTGACCAGGATCGCCAGACTGCGCGCCAGCCGGGCGCTGTTGAGCAGCTGGATCAGCGCACCGACCTTCGGCAAGCGCAGCAGCAGCGCATCGCGCCTGAACGCCCAGTGCGGCCGGCGCAGCAACCACTGCCCCCACAGCACGCCCGCGCCCAGCAACAGCAATAACAACGGACCGAAGCGGACCAGGCCATCGCTGATCGCGATCAGCACCCGGGTGATCAGCGGCAGCGCCTGGCCGCTCTGCAAAAACTGTTCGGTCAGCTTGGGCACCACGAAACTCATCAGCCCGATCACCACGCCGAGCGACACCAGCAGCAGCACCGCCGGGTAGATCAGCGCCGTCATCGCCTTGTGGCGCTGCTTCTGCACCTGCTCCTGGTAGTCGGCCAGCCGCTCCAGTACCGCACCGAGACGACCGCTGCGCTCGCCGGCTTCGACCAGTGCGCAGTACATCGGCGTAAAGCTGGCCGGGAAGCGGCGCAGGCTGTCGGCCAGGGTGTAGCCCTCGCGCACCTGCCCGAGCAGCTCCAGCAGCAGTCCGCGCACCGCCTCGACCTCGCTCTGCTGGGCCAGGGTGTGCAGCGCATCGGCCAGCGGGATCGCCGCCGCCACCAGCGTCGCCAGCTGTCGGGTCAGGTCGCAGATCTGTGCCTGGCTGACGCCGCCGCGACGGCGGCGCCAGCGGCTCTCCCCCGCCTCGGCGACCGCTTTCAACTCGCGCGGAAACAGGCCCTGGTCACGCAGCAGCTGGCGCGCACGCAGTTCGCTGTCGGCCTGGATCACGCTGCGTTTGCGCTCGCCGGCGGCGGTCAGCGCCAGATATCGGAAGGTCGCCATGATTAACTCGCTCTATCCCTGCTGCACCGCACCGAGCACCTCTTCGAGGCTGGTCTCGCCGGCTTCGAGCCGGGCCAGTGCCGCCTGCACCAGGCTCTGGCGCTTGTGCTGCAGATGCTGTTCGATCTGCGCCTCGCCGCAGCGCTCGTGGATCAGCGCGGCCAGCTCGGTATCGACACGGATGAACTCGTACAGGCCGACCCGGCCGCGGTAACCGCTGCCCTGGCACTGCTCGCAGCCCTGCGCCTGCGGCACCTGC
>QKGH01000397.1 GCA_003250495.1 Marinobacterium sp. | reverse complement strand
GTTCGCGCTGCAGCTGGTCCACGTAGTGGCGCAGGTCCTGGTCGGAGTAGCCGGGCGCGGTCAGCGCCAGCAGGATGCCGTAGACGTCGCCGAAATCGTCCTTCACCAGCGGCGTCGAGGTGCCATCGGGCAGGCTGCCCTGCAGGTCGGCCATCTTGCGCCTCAGCTCATCCCAGGTCTGTTGCAGCTGTGCGCCGCGGTAGGTGGAGCGGATCTCCACCGTGACCTGGGACAGGCCGGCCGACGAGATCGAGGTGACGTAGTCGAGCGCGCTCAGCTCCTGCACCGCCTTCTCGATCGGCAGCGTGACCTCCTCCTCCACCTCCAGCGGGGTAGCGCCGGGATAGCGGGTGACGATGATCGCGGTCTTGATGGTGAACTCGGGATCCTCCAGCTGCGGCAGGCTCAGGAACGAGAAGGCGCCGCCTATCGCCAGCAGCAGCAGGAACATCCAGCTGGTGGCACGGTGACGGATCGAGTATTCGGCCAGTCCCATTACAGCCCCCTCTCGCGCACCAGCTCCCGCACCGCCATCCCCTGCTGCAGGGAATCGGTCGCGCTCTGGACGATGCGCTCCCCGGGATGGAGTCCGCTGACGACCGTGACCCCCTCGCGCTGCACGCCGTCCAGGGTCAGCTCGCGACGCTCGAGCCGGTTCTCCGCCGTGACCACCCAGACCTGGCTGGTGCCGCTGGCGTTGTCGTGGAACACGGCGGAGACCGGGATGATCAGCGCCTGTCCGGCGGACAGGTAGGCGCTCATGTCGATGACGATCTCCGCCTCCATGCCGGGCAGCACGATCCGGTCGCCGGGGCGGGGCAGGGTGAACACCACGCGGTAGCTGGAGGTTTGCGGATCCGCCTGGCTGTCGTGCTCCTTGTAGTGCGCACGGTAGTGGCGTGACTGGTCGCCGGAAAAGTACACCTCGCCACTGATCGTGACGGGGTCGGTTTCGCTGTCGATCTGGCTCATCAGCGAGCCGGGGACGTTGAACGCCACGTCGACGGCGTCGAGGTCGCTCAGTTCGACGATCGGTTGGCCGGCGCTGACCGCTTCGTGGTTGTTGACCTGGGTGCTGGAAACGGTGCCGCCGTAGGGGGCGGTCAGGCGGGTGTAGCGCAGGTTGTCCTCGGCCAGTCCCAGGTCGGCCTGGGCCGCTTCGAACTGGGCGCGGTAGCTGTCGAGATCGGACTGCGCGATCAGGTTGCGGCCGATCAACGACTGGCCGCGCTGATACTGGGCCTTGGCCAGGTCGAAGGCGGCGCGGGCCTGGTCGACGTTGAGGCTGTAGTCGCGGCGGTCCAGTTCGGCGAGCAGTTGGCCGGATGTCACCTTGTTACCGGCCTTGACCTCCAGTTTGGTCAGTGTGCCGGCCACGCGAAACGCCAGGGTGGCACTGCGATTCGCCTCGATCAGGGCCGGGAACCGGCGCACCAGGCCGTCGCGGGTATCGCCGACCGTGTAGATGCGTAGCGGACGGGCGGTTTCGCCGCTGTCCTGGGCCTGCGCCGCCAGGCTGGTCGCCAGCGGCAGCCAGGTCAGGAACGGGAGCAGACGGAGGAGTGCTGAGTGTTTGAACGGGATCATGAGGCTACCGCTTCCTGCAGAGGGCTTGGATATCGGAGTTATTGATACAGCGATGTATGTAAAGGCTATTAGGCCGTAAATTTCCACTCGCCGCCACCCCTGGAGTGTGTGCGCAGCGGATGACAGAAAGAGGGGCGCGGAACCGACAAGCAGGGCGCTGCGGTCTTGGTCATGGGGGGAGGTTGTAGCGGAAGGAAGAAACCCAGCCGCAGCGGATTAGACTGCGGCCGAGTTTAGGGGAGATCAGTTCTCGTCGAGGTTTTCAGCTTCCAGCCACATCACGTTGATGATGCCGAAAGCGCAGGCGAGCAGTACGCCGA
>QKGH01000200.1 GCA_003250495.1 Marinobacterium sp. | reverse complement strand
GCGGGGCCGGGCCGTGCCGCGCGCCCTTAGTGTGGGATAACCATGTCGCTCAGTGGCCGACGCCAACGCGCCTCTATCCTGGCGTCATCCGCCCGGTAGCCCAGGGCGATGATGAGGGGGATCACGGCGCCTCTTGGCAGCGCCAGCTGCTTGGCGACTCTGGACGCGGAGAAGCCTTCCATCGGGCATGAGTCTATCCCCTTGGCGGCAGCCGCCAGCATCAGTGTCTGCGCGGCGAAGATGGCATTGCGCGCCGCCCAATGCCGGCTGCCAAGGTGGCTTATCGGCAGCAACGACAGGCAGGGGCGTAGCAGGGTCGCCAGCAGCAGCAGGGGCGACCAGAGCGCCGAGGCGCCGATCCCGAGGATCCTCTGAAACATGCCGATCTGCTTACGGTAGTAGGCCTTGCTGTTCTCACCCAGGGCGGACGAGCTCTCCACATAGGCCAGTTGGTCCCGCGCCGTCTGTCGTCCGAGCGCCGGGCTGGCGACGACGACGATCAGCGCCTGGGCGGTGGCCGCCGCTTTTTGGCCGTTGCAGGCTGCCGCTATGCCGGCTTTCATGGGGGCGCTGCGGATCCAGTGCAACTGATAGGGTTGCAGATTCCCGCTCGAGGGGGCCAGTGCCGCTTCGGCAAGCAGGGCCTGGATCTCCTCCTCCGGGATCGGGGTGGCGTTGAAGTGGCGAATCGCCCGACGAAAGCGGTTCGCGGTTTTGAAGGCGTCCCAGGGACTGGATTGGTTTTGTGTTTTCATGCGCCAAATCGTAAGTTAAAGCTTAATTTCCTGAAACTCGCATTTGGACCCGGCGCGTGAACCGAAATCGACCCCCCATCAACCCCAGAAAACGCCCGCGACAGGCCCGCTCACGGGCCACCGTCGAGGCGATCATGCAAGCCGCGACTTACATTTTGACGGAGGCCGGCTGGGCGGGACTGACCACCAATGCCATCGCGGCGCGGGCTGGGGTGAATATCGGCTCCCTCTATCAGTTCTTTCCCAACAAAGAGGCGGTGATTGCCGAGTTGCAGCGGCGGCATGCGGTGGCGATCCATGAGGAACTGCGGCAAACCCTGGCCGGCCTGCCGGAACACCCCTCGCTCACCGAGGTGCTGACGGTGCTGGTCGAGATGCTGATCATCGAGCACAGAGCGGCGCCGGCGCTGCATAAGGCCATCACCGAAGAGTTGCCCAGCACCTTGCGCTGGCTGCCGGAAGAAAAGCAGGCACTGCAACGGCAGGTGCTGGCGTCCCTGCGGCCCTTCATGGGTAACGTGCCGGATCCTGAGCTGGCGATCTTTCTGATGAGCGTTGCGGCCGAAGGGGCGATACACAAGGTGACCGCACAGCGGCCCGAGCTGCTGCATAGCCCGCAACTGGTTGCCGAACTGGTGACGCTGTTTGAGCCTTATCTTTGCCGTCCCGCGGGTAGGTGACGGTCCGCTTGGGGGCAAACGGGCACAAAAAAGGGAGGCCGAGGCCTCCCAAACGTTAACGCTATCCTACGAGAACACTTATTGACTGACCGTCACGAAATCGCTGGCCGCGACGCCGTCCGGCAGGGCGATGGCACCTTCGGTGGTTTCGGCAATGACGATCTCATCGCTGATGGTGAAGGTGATGGCGGTGTTGCCGCTGACATCGGATGACGGGCTGATGTAGACCTTGTAGGTGCCGGGTTCGATGATCCACTCGTTGTCGCTTTCATCGAAGCTGGCCAGATCCCGGGCGGGGATGCTGAAGTCCAGGGTCTCACTCTCCCCTGAGGCCAGGGAGCCGGTCTTGCCGAAGGACTTGAGTTCGATGCTCGGCTTGGCCAGCTTCACGGTCGGGGCTGAGACATAGACCTGGGCCACTTCGCGTCCAGCCACGCTGCCGCTGTTTTCGATGGTCACCTGCAGATCCAGCTT
>QKGH01000449.1 GCA_003250495.1 Marinobacterium sp. | reverse complement strand
CTCCCCCGGGGGCAGGATACCGTCGCCCAGATCGTCCACCAGCCGTAGCAGCGCCTCGCTGAGCATCAGGTCGCGCTGCGGCAGGTTATCCACAGGCACCAGCAGCGGCCGATAGCGCTGTGCCGGCAGTCCCTGCTGCTCGGCCTGTCCGGTGGCACCGGCCAGGGCATCGATACGCGTCTGGTCGGCAACGCCATCGTGGTACCAGAGTAACGGTCGATCGCTCAGGGCGTAGAGCCGTTGCAGGCGCTCCCAATCGGGACGGGGCCCATCCGGGGCCGAGAACAGCTGCGGGTCGAGCGGCAGCGGGGCCGCCTGCAACGGCAACCAGCACAACGACAGGAGCAGCACGGCGACCTGCGCCGCCCATTTCGACCAGGCAGATGCCTGAAATTGCATGGACATCGCGACACCCTCTACCGTATGTATTCGCCCGGCGCCACGGCCGGAGTGCGAATACAGGAGTTCCTTCACTATAGCTATTCGGTCCCGAGGCGTCAGCGCGCCTAGATCACCTCGGCCAGATTACCCTTGCTTTCGAGCCACTGCTTGCGATCCGACGCCCGCTTCTTCGCCAGCAGCATATCCATGATCTCCGCCGTATCGTCGTCGGCATCCAGCGTCAGTTGCACCAGGCGCCGGGTATCGGGATCCATCGTCGTCTCGCGCAGCTGCAGCGGGTTCATCTCGCCCAACCCCTTGAAGCGCTGTACGCCGATCTTGACGTTCTTGCGTTCGGCGCGGATCCGCTCGACCACGCCCTGCTTCTCATCGTCGTCGAGGGCGTAGTAGACCTCTTTGCCGGCGTCGATGCGGTACAGCGGCGGCATCGCCACATAGACATGACCGGCGGCAACCAGCGGCCGGAAGTGGCGCAGGAACAGCGCGCACAGCAGCGTCGCGATATGCGCTCCGTCGGAGTCGGCATCGGCCAGGATACAGATCTTGTTGTAACGCAGACCGCCCAGGTCGGCCGCGCCCGGATCGACACCGATCGCCACCGAGATATCGTGGATCTCCTGCGACGACAGGATCTCGCCCGATTCCACCTCCCAGGTGTTCAGAATCTTGCCGCGCAGCGGCATGATCGCCTGGAACTCGCGCGAGCGCGCCTGCTTGGCGGAACCGCCCGCCGAGTCGCCCTCGACCAGGAACAGCTCGGCCTGGGACATGTCGCTGCCGGCGCAGTCGGCCAGCTTGCCCGGCAACGCCGGTCCCTGGGTCACCTTCTTGCGTACCACCTTCTTGTTGGAACGCAGGCGACGCTGGGCGTTGGCAATCACCAGCTCGGCCAGCTTCTCGCCCTCCTCCACATGGCGGTTGAGCCAGAGCGAGAAGGCATCCTTGACGGTACCGGAGATGAACGCCGCGATCTGCCGCGACGACAGCCGCTCCTTGGTCTGGCCGGCGAACTGCGGATCGCGCATCTTGGCCGACAGGATGTAGCAGCAACGCTCCCAGACATCCTCCGGGCTCAGCTTGACGCCACGCGGCAGCAGGTTGCGGAACTCGCAGAACTCGCGCATCGCCTCCAGCAGACCGGTCCGCAGGCCGTTGACATGGGTACCGCCCTGGGCCGTCGGGATCAGGTTGACGTAGCTCTCGCAGGTCAGTTCGCCGCCGTCCGCCAGCCACTGCACCGCCCACTCGACAGCATCCTGCTCGCCCTGCAGCTGGCCGGTGAACGGCTCCGCCGGCAGCGTCTCGTAGACCTGGGTGGTCCCCTTCAGATAGGCCACCAGGCCATCCTCGTAGTACCACTCCTCCTGCGCCGGCGCACTGCCGCTCAGGTCCTTGAAGATCACCTTCAGCCCCGGGCACAGCACCGCCTTGGCGCGCAGGTTATGCTTCAGCCGGCTGACGCTGAACTTGGGACTGTCGAAATATTTCGGGTCGGGCAGGAAGCGCACCGTAGTGCCGGTGTTGCGCTTGCCGCAACTGCCGATCACCTCCAGCTCCGACACCTTGTCACCATCGGCGAAACCGATGCGATAGACCTGGCCGTCGCGCTTGATCTCGACGTTGAGCAGCTTGGACAGGGCGTTGACCACCGACACACCGACGCCGTGCAGACCGCCGGAATAGCTGTAGTTGTCGTTGTTGAACTTACCGCCGGCGTGTAGCCGGGTCAGGATCAGCTCGACCCCGCTGACCCTCTCCTCCGGATGGATATCCACCGGCATGCCGCGACCGTCGTCGCTGACCGACAGCGAGCCATCATCATGCAGGATCACCTCGATCTGCTTGGCGTGGCCGGCCAGCGCCTCGTCCACCGAGTTGTCGATCACCTCCTGCGCGAGATGGTTGGGGCGGTCGGTTTCGGTGTACATCCCGGGGCGACGCCGCACCGGGTCCAAACCACTCAATACCTCGATCGCTTCGGCGTTATATTGCTTCGACATCTGGGTCCTTAATCCTGTGTATCCGTTCTTACTGTCGGTTGCTGTCTGTTTCCTGGCCTGGCTTCGTCAGCCGCTGACGGGCGCCGGCGGCGGCAGTTCGATGCGCCCGCTGGCGAATGCCCGGATCGCCGGGATCAGCCGTTCGAAACGATCGAACCCGTGGCACCCGCCCGGTTCGACGAACTGCACGCAGGCGGCGTACTTATCCACCGCCTCGCGATAATCGAGCGTCTCGTCCGCCGTCTGCAGCAGCAGCAGATAACGCTGCGGATCGTGCAACCGGGCACAGTCCAGCGCCAGCAGTTGCTGCAGATGGGTTTCGGTCAGTTGATAGTGGTCGGCCGTGTACAGGTTCTCGTTCTCCCCCAGCCACTGCGCCAACAGGCGATAGGGGGTGACGGCGGGATTGACCAGCACCGCCCGCAGGTCGGTGCCGCTCAACGCCTGTCCCGGCCGCTGGCTCTGCTCCACCAGCCAGGTACTGTAATAGCCGCCCAGCGAACTGCCGATCAGCGTGACCGGCCCCGGCGCCGCCAGGATCTCGCGCTCCAGCTGCACGATCGCCTCGGCCGGCCAGTGCGCCAGCGCCGGCGCCCGGAACCGCGCCAGGTCGCCACTCGCGGCCAGCGCGTCGCGCAGCAGTCCCGCCTTGACCGAGGCGGGACTGCTGTTGAAACCGTGCACGTAGATGAGGGTCGGTTCGATCACTGTTACTGCTATCCGTTAGCTGAACCGGGGAGCGAGGCCCCGCACGTTACCTAAAGCCTCCCGCAGCGGCAAGCTCACCCGCGGAGTGTCGCCGCCAACCAGCGCGGCTCGACGCTGACCCCGCCATCGGCATCGAGCCGGTACCAGCTGTAGCCGGGCGTGGCCCGTGCCGGATCGTCCTCCTGCTGCAACTGCGCCTGGCCGGGCTTGAACTGGAACACGGTGGAGGGCGCACAAAACAGCTGGATATGATCCAGCTGCCAGCGCTGGAACTGATGCAGATGACCGCAGATCACCGCCCGCACCTGGGGATAACCCCGAATCAGCGCGCAAAAGCGCTCGCCGTTGGCCAACCTGATCTGATCCTGCCAGCCACTGCCGGTCGGCAGCGGGTTATGGTGCAGCGCCAGTAACAGGTAGCGCTGCGGCGCGCTGCTCTGCGCCAGTTCCAGCTCCGCCTGCAGCCAGACCAGTTCCGCCTCGCTCAACGCGCCACCGCCCCGCCCATCGGGTTCGGCGGTGGAATCCAGCAACAGCAGACGCCAGGCGCCGCAATCGATGCGCTTGCGCTGTAGCGCGCCATCCTGCACCTGGGCCATCGCCCCGGTCTCATCGTGATTACCCGCAATCCAGTGCCGCTCGAGCGCCAGCGGCTCGAGCAGCGCCAGCAGACGCCGGTAGGCAGCGGCGGCGCCATGCTGCACCAGATCGCCGGTCAGCAGCAGGCGGTCGAACGCGATGCCTTGGGCGGCCGCATCGGCCACCACCGCCGCCAGAGTCCGGTCGGCATCGTAACCGCGATACAGCGTCCCCGCTTCGGGCGCCAGGTGGCAATCGCTCAGCTGCAGCAGGTAACAGGGGTCAGCCAACGTAGACCGGCTCCATCAGGTGGCCGTGGCTCAGGCACTGGCTCAGGCATTCGCCGAGAAACTCGTTGAGCTGCACCTTTTCATCGGGATGGTGCATGTCGCGGTTCGGGTAGGGGTAACGCCCGGCCAGCTGCCGGCGCTGCTTGATGCAGATCACCTCGGCCATCGTGGCGTCGTGATAGAGGCGTACCAGCAGCTGGGGCGATTCCAGCCAGCGCGACTCGCTGTCGAGCTGGTGGGTCACCAGTACCGTCGTGGTGTAGCGAAAACGCTCCTCGACCTCCAGCCGCACCAGCGCCTGCCGTCCATGCCAACTGATCTGGTACTCGCGCAGGTCCTGCGCGTCCAGGTCGGGCAACAGCTTCAGCAACCGGGCATAGTTGGCTTCGCAGACCGACATCTGCCGGGTGAGATCGGGGACATATTTACGTTTCATCGCCTACATACTGACTTAAAGATTTTCTGCACTATCAGACGTCGCCCTGCGCGGCGCGCCACTCGTCCAGCAGCCGCGCGCGGTTCAGTTCCAACCACTGCAGACCGATGATGGTCGGGCCGTTGCAGATCCGGCCCGTGCGTACCAGTGCAAAAGCCTCTGCGGCCGGCAGCACATGTACTTTGATATCTTCGCCCTCGTCTGGCAAGCCGTGAATGCCATCGGCCTGGCGCGAATCGACCCGGGCGTAGAGCAGCTCGATCCATTCGTCGCAGGCGCCGGGGCTCGGCACGAAGCGGGTCACCGGGCGGATATCGTGGATCGCCACCCCCGCCTCTTCGAGACTTTCGCGGCCGGCCACGTCCTCCGCACTCTCGCCCTCCTCGACTATCCCGGCCACCAGTTCGAGCAGCCAGGGCGAGGGCGCATCCAGCGCCCCGACGCGGAACTGCTCGATCAGTACCAGGCTGTCGGCATCGGGGTCGTAGAGCAGCACACAGACCGCCTGGCCGCGGCGGAACAGCTCCCGCGTGATGCGCACCTCGCCACCGGCGAAACGGCGGTGGCGCAGCGTCAGCCGATGCATCTTGAAGTAGCCGTCGAATACGGTCAGATCCTGTTCGATCTCCACATCGCGGCGATCGAATGCCGGGGACCAGGTCGGTGCCATGCCTAAGCTCCTGCTAGCGTCGTTGCCGACACTATACCATGGCCCCGGAAACTGCGGGGGAATCCCTGTGCCGATCAGCGCGGCGGCGCTTGCTCGCGCCAGGGCTGGCGCAGAAAGCGCTCAGGGTTCTCGAAGATCGCGTTGCCGTCGCAGCGCTTGGCGCCGCGACTGGCCTCCAGTGCCAGCTCGGCGACCTCATGATGGCTGGTGCACTTGTAGGGGTCCGGATAGACCACCCCCACCGCTATGCTCAGCAGCGGCTGGAAGCGCTCCGTGCCAGTGGCGTCGCGACTGCGGAAGCCGCCGGCCTCGAAATGCTGCGTCTTGTACAGTTCGACCCGCTGCGCCTCGAAGTCGGCCAGGATGCGGGTACAGATCTCGTACCAGTCGCGGCTGCGGAACAGCACGATGAAGTCGTCGCCGCCGACATGACCGACGAAGTTGTGCGCCGGGTCGATATGGCGCGCCAACAAACCGCCGATCTGGCGCAACACCTGGTCGCCGCGCGAATAGCCGTAGCGTTCGTTGTAGTATTTGAAGCCGTTCAGATCGAAGTGGGCGACGTGGAAATCGGCCGCCTTCTGCAGCAGCGCGTCGATCTCGCGATTGATCGGCACGCTGCCCGGCAGCAGCGTCAGCGGGTTGGAGTAGCGTGCATTGCGGATCTTCAGTTCGGTGATCCGCTTCAGCAGATCGCGCACGCTGCCCATCCCCAGGTAGCACCCCTCCAGCGTGATCAGCAGCTCCTGCTGGATCGCCTGCCCCTCGTCCTGTTCGGTGATCAACTGCGACACCTGCTCCAGCGGCGTATCGCAGTCGACGATCAACACCTCCTGGCGCAGCAGGCGCGAAACCGGCTTCTGCTCGTATAGCGCGCGCCCATACTGGGCCGAGAACAGCTCCAGCAGCTCGGCCCGGCGCACGATACCGACCGGTTCGCCATCGAGCAGTACCGGCACCGAGCCGATCTGCGGCATCTGGCGGAAGATCTCGCTGACCTCGCACAGGCGGTCGTCCGGCGCTACCGCCGGAATCGGCCGCGCCAGGACCTGGGCGGTTTCGGTATTGACCGAGCGCCAGGCCCGGCTGCCATCCACGTAGCCCTTGCGAATCGCCAGCGGATCGAGCGGTATCGCCGGCGCCGCATCGGGCCGCCCGAGCAGGAACCCCTGGCCGTAGCGCACCCCCATCTCCTGCAGCGTATGCAGCTCCTCGACCGTCTCGATCCCCTCGGCGATGATCTGGCAGTGCAGGCTATGGCCGATGTTGCAGATCGAGCGCACGAACTCGCGCTTGACCGAGTCCTGATCGATACCGCGCACAAAATGCATATCGATCTTGACGTAGTCGGGGCGCAGCTCCGACCACAGCTTGAGCCCCGAATAGCCGCTGCCGAGATCGTCGATGGCGATATTGAAGCCCATCTCCCGATAGTGCTCGACGGCGGCACGGGTCAGCCCGTGGTGGTCGAAGGGGTGCTGCTCGGACAGCTCGATCACCAGCCGCTCCAGCGGAATCCCCAGCTGCTGCAGCAGTTCGGCGGTGAAACCGTGTTGGTGATCGGGGGTGCTCAGCAACGACGCCGAGACGTTCAGGAACAGCTTGCCCGGCAGTCCCGCGGTAGCAAAGCGCTGCAGCGAGCAGCGCCGGCACAGCAGCTCCAGCCGGTGCAGCTGCTGATGCCGGATCGCCGCATTGAACAGGTGGTAGGGGGCGTGCAGCGGGGTGTTCTCCGGCCCGCGGATCAGCGCCTCGTGGCCGAGGCACTCGCCGCTGCGCAGATCGACAATGGGCTGGAATACCGGGAACAGCCGCTGGTTACGGATGATTTCAGCCAGCAGGTCGCCTTCCACCTGCCCATTGTCCGCCCAGTCCTCGAACCTCTGCGCCACCATCTCACACTCAACCTGCTGCCACGAACTACAAGGGGGAAGCAGGTTATGCAACAACGATGACGCTAAGATGACAGATCTATACCTCTGGGCGCCGCGCGCCCGAAGCGCTCAGGCGGCAGCCTGGAAACGCCGCAGCTGCGCGATCTCCTCGGCCCAGATCGTATCGTCGATCGTTTCCAGTACCAACGGAATGTTCTCGAAGCGCGCATCCTGCATCAGGTAGCGGAACAGCTCCCAGCCGATCTCGCCCTGGCCGAGACTGTGGTGACGGTCGACCCGGCTGCCGAACGCGGCCTTCGAGTCGTTGATATGCATGCCGCACAGATAGTTGAACCCCACCACCCGCTCGAACTCGGCAAAGGTCGCGGCGCAGGCCTCTGCGGTACGCAGGTCGTAGCCGGCACTGAAGATGTGGCAGGTATCGATGC
>QKGH01000045.1 GCA_003250495.1 Marinobacterium sp. | reverse complement strand
GTGCACAGAACTGGCCGCCATTCATGGCCGGCGCCGACGCCCGGGAGAGCGGCGACTTCACGCTGCATCTGCGCAGCCAGGGCCGCCAGTGGGGTTACGAAGGCAAGCCGCTGTATCGGTTCGTCGGCGACAGGGCACCGGGTGACATCAACGGCAACGGTCTCAAGGGGCTGTGGCACGTGGTGCCCGCCGAAGAGGCGATGGGCGGGATGCATGAGCGCTCCGGCTATGGGGGTGGCGGGCGCTACTGACCCGTCGTCACACTATACTGATCCCCACGACTGACCGGAGCCTGGGCGATGGGGATCAGATGACCGGACCGCGAGTACGCGCCGCATGGCAACAACAGCTGCAACCGCTGCTGACACGGATCGCCGGCCAGCGCGATCCGCGGGCGCTGGAGCAGCTCTATCGCCTGACCAGCGCGCCGCTGCTGGGGCTGATCATGCGCATTCTGCGCGATGAGGGCGCCAGCGCCGAGCAGCTGCAGGAGCTGTACCTGAAGGTGTGGCACCACGCCGACCAGTTCGGCCAGCGCGGCTCGGCCTGGGGCTGGCTCTGCGTGATGGCGCGCAACGCGGCGCTGGACCGGCTCCGCGCCGACAAATGGCCGCCGCGTCAGCCACTCGACGAATGTACCGAACTGCTGACCGCGCACGCGGCGCCGGACAGTGCTGCCGACTGGCGCGAACCGGCGATCCAGCGCTGCCTGCAACGCCTGCAACCGGAAACCCGGCGTCTGATCCTGCTCAGTTATATCCAGGGCTACAGCCACCGCGAGCTGCAGCAGCTGAGCGCCTGGCCCCTGGGCAGCATCAAGTCGGCTATCCGCCGTGGACTGCAGGAGCTGAAACGATGCCTGACGCCCTGAGATACCGCGATCCGCACCTGTGCGATGCGCTGGCGGCACGCTACACCGCCGGCCACATGAGCGCCCGCAGCCGCCGCCGGCTGGAGCAACTGAGCCGGCGCGAAGCGGTGCTGGACGCCGCCCTCGACCGCTGGAGCACTCTGCTGGCACCACTGCAGACCGAGCTGGCCTGGCGCGCCACCCTCCCGACACCACCGGCCAACCTCTGGCCAACCATCGCCCGCCAGATCGCGCCGCCGTCGGCACCATCCGCGCAGCCGATCCTGAAACCGGCCTCACCCCCTCAGCCGCCCCGGCAACCCGCGCCGTTCTGGCAACGGCTCTGGCCCTGGCGCCTGGGAACCCTGGCCGGAGGGCTGGCGACCCTCCTGTTGGTCAGGCAACTCAGTCTCCCGCCGGAAGTGGCGGAACCCGCCTACCTGGCTCCGCTGAGCCGCGCCGGCGAAGTCGCCCTGGTGGTCAGCGGTTACCAGGGCGATGCCCCCGGACGCTCGCGCCTGGTCGTGCAGTGGACCCAACAGCAGCCCCCATTAGAGGTACAGGGATACCTGTGGGCCCAACTGCCCGACCAGGCCGAGCTGGTCTATCTCGGCCCGTTCGATGCAGAACATAGCGAATGGCGGGTCGATCCCACGCGCTGGCACGCCTTGACCCGCAGCCGGCGCCTGCTGGTCAGTGTCGACCGCTCGGCACCCGACCCGCAGGATCCCCTGTATGCCGGCCCCTGCCTGCAACTGAGCTATCGCTAACGGCGGTGCAAAAAGCGATTCCCTCCGGGTCCCCCGAGCTGCTATACATTGATTAACCGGGTATTCAGCGGTCGAGCCCAGCGCCGCCGCGTCCGTACACCTTTCACCAGGCACGCACCAGCAGAGACCTGCCAGTGCACCAGTTCATAGCGTCTTGCAGATGGAGATCAGCCCCCGCATGTTGGCTTGTATATTGCAGGGAATTGAGGGTTGCATGACAAAAGTGCTCCCAGCCCCACACTGTCGAGCCAATACGCACCAAAATCAAGCATCCATATGGCGCCAATATGGTGCATACAGATCGTCAAAATACAAACCGCGTTGACAGGCTCTGCTCGACAGCCTGTACAACCACAGGTGACTAAAGGCTCAGTCATGAGTATGGATTGGAAGAGATACGAACCTAAGGCGTTTTTTGATGAGTTGATTACGGCCGATGGCAAAGTGCGCCCCCCTGCCAAACGGCTGATCTCCTACCTGGGCTCGCTGAGCGATGAGGAGATAGAAACACGGCGGCAGATGGCCGAAGCCACGATCCAGGAGATGGGCGTCAGCTTCACCGTGTACACCGAGGAGGGCAACATCGACCGCGCCTGGCCCTTCGACATCATCCCCCGCACCATCTCCGCCAAACAGTGGCGCACCACGGCCGCCGGCCTGAAACAGCGCCTGAAGGCACTGAACCTGTTCATCGATGACCTGTACCACGACCAGAACATCATCAAGGACGGCATCATTCCTGGTCATATCATCACCGAATCGAAGAACTTCCGCCCCGAGTGCGTCGGCGTGTCGCCCCCGTTCGGGGTCTGGGCGCATATCTGCGGCACCGATCTGGTGCGCGACAGCGACGGCGAGTTCTACGTCCTGGAGGACAACCTGCGGGTACCGTCCGGCGTCTCCTACATGCTGGAGAACCGCGCCATCACCAAACGCGTGCTGCCGGAGCTGTTCGAGAACGACCGCATCCAGCCGGTCGACGACTACTGCGCCAACCTGTTCGACACACTGGTGTCACTGTCGCCACGTAAGGTACGCAAGCCGGTGATCGTGGTGATGACGCCGGGGATCTTCAACTCCGCCTATTTCGAGCACGCCTTCCTGGCACAGCAGATGGGCGTGGAACTGGTCGAGGGGTCGGACCTGGTGGTCAGCGACGATGACTGCGTCTACATGCGTACGATCAGCGGCCTGGAGCGCGTCGATGTGATCTACCGCCGCATCGACGATCTGTTCATCGACCCGGAGGTGTTCCGCAAGGATTCGGTGCTTGGGGTTCCGGGCCTGATGCGCGCCTGGCAGAAGGGCAACGTCGGGCTGGCCAACGCGCCGGGCGCCGGCGTCGCCGACGACAAGGTGGTCTACGCCTACGTACCGGAGATCATCCGCTACTACCTGAACGAAGAGCCGATCATCAAGAACGTCGAGACCTACCTCTGCGAAGACCCGGAGCAGCGCGAATATGTACTCGCCAACCTGGACAAGCTGGTGGTCAAACCGGCCAACGAATCGGGCGGCTACGGCATGCTGGTGGGGCCGCACTCGACCAAGAAGGACCAGGCCACGTTCGCCAAGCTGATCAAGGAGAACCCGCGCAACTACATCGCCCAGCCGACGCTGGCGCTGTCGACGGCGCCGACCATCGTCGAGAAGGGAGCGCTGGAGCCGCGCCACCTCGACCTGCGTCCGTTCATCCTGCAGGGCAAGGATATGTACGTCACCACCGGCGGCCTGACCCGCGTCGCCATGCGCAAGGGCTCGCTGGTGGTCAACTCGTCGCAGGGCGGCGGGAGTAAAGATACCTGGATCGTCGAGACGGAGGCCTGATCATGCTATCTAAAGTTGCCGAGCGTCTCTACTGGACGGCGCGTTACCTGGAACGCGTAGAAAACACCGCGCGTCTGGTCAGTGTCTACGACAAACTGCTGTTCGACCTGCCGGACGAGATCAACATCGGCTGGTACAACCTGGTGATCCTGAACAGCTGCACCGAGCTGTTCGAAGACCGTTACAAGAACCAGGACGAGCGCAACGTCGTCAAATTCATGCTCTCCGACGACACCAACCCCAGCTCCATGCTGACGGCGCTGAAGATGGTGCGCGAGAATATCCGCACCACCCGCGATGTGGTGCCGGCGGAAACCTGGGAACAGATCAACGAGCTGTACCTGTTCGCCAAGCACAACATCCAGCAGGGGATCAACCGCAGCAAGCGCCACGAGTTCCTGTCCGAGATCATCACCGGCTGCCAGACCATCTCCGGCCTGCTCTACGGCACCATGAGCCACGACGCCGCCTGGCAGTTCATGAAGCTGGGCCGCGACCTGGAGCGCGCCGACATGACCACCCGCCTGCTCGATGCCGGCACCTTCGCCCTGCTCTCGGCCAACGGCGATGCCAGCGTCAACCTGCGCCAGATCGTCTGGGGCAACGTGTTGCGCTCCGCCAGTGCCTATATGAGCTACCGGCGCACGGTCAAAGCCGCCGTCTCCGGTCCCGAAGTGGCCAACTTCCTGCTGGAGGATCCGCACTTCCCGCGTGCCGTGCGTTTCTGCCTGACCCAGATCGATGTCGCGGCCAACAAGCTGCCCAAACATCAGGAGGTCAGGGCCGTACTGAAGTCGATCGACCCCGGTGCGCTGGTCATCGAATCCGAGCAGCAGCTTGGCGAGGATTTCCGCGACTATCTGAATGAGCTCCAGGTCCAGCTCGGCAATCTGCACAACAGCATCGCCGCCACCTGGTTTCCCATTCCCTGAAGGGACTGACAAGGATCTACGAGGGATCTGACCCGTGACTATCCGCATCGCGATTCGCCACTCCACCGAGTACATGTTCGATCGCCCCGTTTCGCTGTCACCGCACATACTGCGCCTGCGCCCGGCGGCGCACTCGCGCACCCATATCCATGGCTACAGCCTGAGGATCGAGCCGGAAAACCACTTCATCAACTGGCAGCAGGATCCGTTCGGCAACTTCCAGGCACGCCTGGTGTTCCCGGAGAAGACCCGTAAATTCAAGTTCGAGGTCGAAGTGATCGCCGATATGACGGTGATCAACCCGTTCGACTTCTTCGTCGAGGAGTATGCCGAGCACTATCCGTTCAGCTACGACGAGGCGCTGCACAAGGAGCTGCAACCCTATCTGGAGGTCACCGAGGAGGGCGAGCGCCTGAATGCCTGGGTTGCCGAAGTGCCGCGCGAGAAGAAGCGCATCATCGACTTCCTGGTCGAGATCAACCAGAAACTGCAGCAGGATATCGGCTACGGCATCCGCCTGGAGCCGGGGATCCAGAGCTGCGAAGAGACGCTGGACCTGGCCAAGGGCTCCTGCCGCGACACCGCCTGGCTGCTGATCCAGATCCTGCGCAAGCTGGGGCTGGCGGCGCGCTTCGCCTCCGGCTACCTGGTTCAGCTGAAGCAGGACCAGGAGGCGCTGGACGGCCCCTCCGGCGCCGCCGAAGATTTCACCGACCTGCACGCCTGGTGCGAAGTCTTCATCCCCGGTGCCGGCTGGGTCGGCCTCGACCCGACCTCCGGTCTGTTCGCCGGCGAGGGCCACATCCCGCTGGCCTGCACCCCGGACCCCGCCTCGGCGGCGCCGGTCACCGGCTACACCGACAAGTGCAAGGTGGAGTTCGCGTACGCCAACGAGGTGTTCCGCATCCACGAGGATCCGCGCGTCACCAAGCCCTACACCGAGGAGCAGTGGGCCTGCATCGATGCCCTCGGCAAGGCGGTGGACGCCGAACTGGAGGCCGGCGATGTACGCCTGACCATGGGCGGCGAACCGACCTTCGTCTCCATCGACGACATGGATTCGGCGCAGTGGAACATCGAGGCGCTGGGCGAGCATAAGCTGAAGCTGGCCAAGGATCTGCTGCTGCGCCTGCGCGAGCGTTTTGCCCCGAAGGGGTTGCTGCACTACGGCCAGGGTAAATGGTACCCCGGCGAAGAGGTGCCGCGCTGGGCCCTGGGCTGCTTCTGGCGCACCGATGGCGAGCCGATCTGGCACGATCCGCAGTGGCTGGCCCGGGTCGATCAGGATTATGGCCATGGGGTCGAGGAGGCGCAGCGCTTCATGCAGACCCTGTGCGGCAACCTCGGCATCGACCCGCGCTACCTGATCGGTGCCTACGAGGACGCGCTGTACTACATCTGGCAGGAGCAGAACCTGCCGGTCAACGTCGATCCGAAGAAGGCGGACCTGAAGGATGACCTGGAGCGCAAGCGCCTGGCCCGACTGCTGGACCGCGGCCTGGACACGGTCACCGGTTACGTCCTGCCGCTGGGCTGGGACTACGGCCGCCAGAGCTGGCGCTCCACCCCCTGGGAGCTGCGCCGCGAGCAGCTGACGCTGATCCCGGGCGATTCGCCGCTGGGCTTCCGCCTGCCGCTGAACACCCTGCCCTGGGTCGCGCGCGACAAACAGGAGATCCAGCCGGAAGCGGACCCGTTCGCCGACCTGCAGCCGCTGCCGAGCTACCGCCCGTTCGCCGACATGGCACCATCGCCGGAACCGGTCAGCAGCGCCGACCAGCGCCAGCTGATGGATGAAGCGGCCGATATCGAGCTGCAGGACGCCGGCGGCCAGACGATCTGGACCGACGTGGTCAAGACCGCGCTGTGCATCGAACCGCGCCACGGCCGCCTGCACCTGTTCCTGCCGCCGCTGCACTATCTCGAGCACTATGTGGCGCTGATCAACGCCATCGAGCACACCGCTGCCGAGCTGCAGCTGCCGGTGGTGATCGAGGGCTACGAGCCGCCGCGCGACGCACGTCTGCAGAAACTGCTGGTGACCCCGGACCCCGGTGTCATCGAGGTCAATATCCACCCCTCCACGGGCTGGAATGAGCTGGTCGAGAACACCACGGCGCTGTACGAGGAAGCCCGCCTGGCCCGTCTCGGTACCGAGAAGTTCATGATCGACGGTCGCCACGGCGGCACCGGTGGCGGCAACCACGTCACCCTCGGCGGCGTGACGCCGGCGGACAGCCCGCTGCTGCGCCGCCCCGACCTGCTGCGCTCGCTGGTCACCTACTGGCAGCACCATCCGGGCCTCTCCTACCTGTTCTCGGGCATGTTCATCGGCCCGACCAGCCAGGCGCCGCGGGTCGACGAGGGGCGTCACGAGGCGCTGTACGAACTGGAGATCGCGTTCCAGCAGATGCCGGAGGGACTGATCGACCAGCCCTGGCTGGTGGACCGGCTGATGCGCAACCTGCTGGTCGACATCACCGGTAACACCCACCGCTCCGAGTTCTGTATCGACAAGCTGTACGCGCCGGGTACCGCCTCCGGACGCCAGGGGATCCTGGAGTTCCGTGGTTTCGAGATGCCGCCGCACGCGCAGATGTCGCTGGTTCAGGTACTGCTGCTGCGCTCGCTGGTGGCGCGGTTCTGGAAGGAGCCCTACCGCCAGCCGCTGGTTCGCTGGGGCACCGAACTGCACGACCGCTTCATGCTGCCGCACTACGTCTGGGCCGACCTGCGCGATGTGGTCAACGACCTGCAGGCCCACGGTCTGCCGTTCCAGCTGGAGTGGCTGGCACCGTTCGAGGAGTTCCGCTTCCCGCACTACGGCCGGGTACAGATCGACGATATCCGCATCGAGCTGCGCTGGGCGATCGAGCCCTGGCACGTGCTCGGCGAGGAGATCTCCAGCTTCGGTACCGCCCGCTACGTCGACTCCTCGGTGGAGCGCCTGCAGGTCAAGGTCAACGGCCTGACCGACAGCCGCTACGTGCTGGCCTGTAACGGCCGCCGCGTGCCGTTAAACAACACCGGCGTGCACGGCGAGTATGTCGGCGGGGTACGTTACCGCGCCTGGAACCCGCCGTCGGCGCTGCATCCGACCATCGGCATCCATGCGCCGCTGGTGTTCGACCTGATCGACACCTGGAACGGCCACTCGATCGGCGGCTGCACCTATCATGTCAGCCACCCGGGCGGGCGCAGCTACGACACCCAGCCGATCAACGCCTTCGAGGCGGAATCGCGCCGCGTCAACCGCTACTGGGACCACGGCCACACACCGGGAGCCGTCACCCCGCCGCCGTTCCACGAAGCGTTGCGGGAGTTCTTCCCCAACCACGAAGGGCCGCGCCCGATGGCTCCGCCTCCGCAGGAGCCCACCGGCGAATACCCCTATACCCTCGACCTGCGCCGGGGTGACAAGGGGTGGTAACGAGTGGACGCTGTGAACGATAAATAGCCAGCCGCGGGCAAATCACCTATGATGGCGCCCGCTTTTTGGTAACGGACCGAGATATAGCAGTGGCAACGCAAGAGTCTGCACAGCTCGCTGTGCAGCCCCCTTTATCCTACGAGCGCCCGGACAGCGTCTACGATGAGGTCTACGGCGCCGATGGCGATATCCGTCAGCACTGGCGCTACCTGTTGGACGGCCTGGGCAGTATGGGCACGGCCAACCTGCAGGAGCGGCAGCGCAAGGCGCAGCGCATCCTGCGCGACGATGGCGCCACCTACAATATCTCCGGCGACCCCCAGGGCAGCCGCATCTGGGGTCTCGACCCGGTTCCGCTACTGATCGACAGTGAGGAGTGGGAGCGGATCGAGAGCGGCGTCATCGAGCGCGCCGAGCTGTTCAACCTGATCCTGAAAGACCTGTACGGCCCGCGCGAACTGATCCGCCACCAGATCCTGCCGGCGGAGCTGATCTATTCGCATAACGGCTTCCTGCGCGCCTGCCAGGGCCTGCATGTGCCCGGCGATCAGCAACTGATCCTGCACGCGGTCGATATGGTGCGCAGCGACTCCGGCGAGATGGTGGTGATCGGCGATCGCACCCAGGCGCCCAGCGGCACCGGCTACGCGCTGGAGAACCGCACGGTGATGTCGCGGGTACTGCCGAGCCTGTTCCGCGACAGCCAGGTGCATCGCCTGTCGCTGTTCTTCCAGGCCCTGCGGCGCAAATTGACGACCCTGTCGCCCAACGGCGATACCCCCAATATCGTCATCCTGACCCCGGGCGCCTATAACGAAACCTATTTCGAACACACCTACCTGGCCAACTACCTGGGCTATTCGGTGGTCCAGGGCGGCGACCTGACCGTGCGCAACGGCTACGTCTGGATGAAATCGCTGGACGGCCTGCACCGGGTCGACGTGATCCTGCGCCGGGTCGACGACACCTGGTGCGACCCGGTGGAGCTGCGTTCCGACTCCCATCTCGGCGTACCGGGCCTGCTCGAGGTGGCGCGCGCCGGTAACGTCGTCATCGCCAACCCGCTCGGCTCCGGCGTGCTGGAAAACCCGGCGCTGCACAAATATATGCCGAAGATCGCCGAGTTTTTCTTCGGCCATGAACTGACGCTGGCGTCGGCCACCACCTGGTGGCTCGGCGACGAACAGGACCGCGACCATGTCCTCGCCAATCTGGACGGGCTGATCATCAAGCCCACCACCCGGCGCACCGGCCAGCACAGCATCTACTGCCCCGACCTGCCGCCGGAGAAGCTCGACAAGTTGCGCGCGCAGCTGCGGGACAACCCGCTGCACTACATCGCCCAGGAACCGAACCTGCCCGGCACCTCGCCCTCCTGGCACCGCGACAAGCTGCTGGCGCGCCCCACGGTACTGCGCAGTTTTGCCGTCGCCGACCAGAGCTCCTACGCGGTGATGCCGGGCGGCCTGACCCGGGTCGCCAGCGACGACAGCCAGCGCATCGTCAGCAACCAGCTCGGCGCGACCAGCAAGGACACCTGGGTGCTGGCCTCCGAGCCGCAGCGCCGGGTCAGCCTGCTCGACGAGCGCGCGCCGGAACTGCTGGCACGGGAGCAGACCAGCGACCTGCCCAGCCGCGTGGTCGAGAACCTGTTCTGGATGGGACGCTACAGCGAGCGCGCCGAGTCGGCGATGCGCCTGCTGCGTACCGTGTTCATCCAGCTCAACAGTATCGGCCCGCTGCCGGAAGCGGTGCGCGAGCTGCTGCTGAAGGCGGTGACCCAGGTCACCGTGACCTACCCCGGCTTTACCGGCGACAACGGCCAGTTACTGGCGCAGCCGGACGCCGAACTGATGTCGGTGATCCTCGACCACCGCCGTGCCGGCAGCGTCAGCGCTAACCTGCAGGCGATGCTGAACTGCACCGAAGAGACCAAGGAGATGCTCTCCGCGGACACCCACCGCGTCATCAACGACCTGCGCGACGAGCTGGCCAACCTGCCCAATATGCTCGGCAACGGCCTCAATGCGGCGCCGGAGGAGGCACTCGATCCGCTGGTCACCAGCCTGCTGGCGCTGTCGGGGCTGACCCAGGAGAGCATGATCCGCGGCTTCGGCTGGCGCTTCCTGGAGATGGGCCGACGCCTGGAGCGCACCCTGCAGAGCACCGCCCTGCTGCGGGCGCTGCTGGTACCGGTACTGGAGGAGACAGCCCAGGAGCAGGTGCTGGAGACGGTGATGCTGAGCAGCGAGGTGTTGATCACCTACCGCCGCCGCTACCGCTCGCGCCCGGAGCTGACCCACGGCCTGACCCTGATCATGCTCGACCGCACCAACCCGCGCTCGCTGCTGTACCAGGTCGACCTGCTGCGCCAGCATATCGACCAGTTGAACGCCACCAGCAGCTCGCAGCTGCTGTCCGAGGAGTACCGCTGCATCCTCGAGGCGCTGACCCTGCTGCAGCTGAGCCGCCCCAACGAGCTGGCCCGGGCGCAGGAGGATACCCATGTGCGCCAGGCGCTGGACGATTGCCTGGCGCGGATCCAGTCGCTGCTGTGCAACACCGCCAGCCTGATCGGCGACCGCTATTTCGATCACCGCCGCGAACCGCAGCAGTTGGTCCAGACCGGTTGGAATGAAGAGTTATGATCTATCGCGTTCGCCACCTGACCCGTTACGAATACGACCTGCCGGTGTCGCTGTGCTTCAACAAGGCCCACCTGCTGCCGCGCGATACCCCGCGCCAGCAGTGCCTGAGCACGCAGATCCGGGTGACGCCGACGCCGGTCTACAGCGTGCGGCGGGAGGATTTCTACGGCAACCTGTACTACTACTTCTCGATTCAGGAACCGCATAAAGCGCTACAGATCGACGTCACCAGCCAGATCCGCATGTTGCCGCCGCCGCAGAACTTCGACCTCGATCTCGGCAACAGCTGCGCCCGGGTCAAGGAGTTGATCCTCCACGCCGCCGACGAGGAGACACTGCTGGCCAAGGAGTTCCTGCTCGATTCGCCGATGATTCGCACCAGCGACGCGCTGCGCGACTACGCCGCGCCCTCCTTCGCCGACGACCGGCCGCTGCTGTCGGCGGTCCGCGAGCTGACCTCGCGCATCTTCAGGGATTTCAAATACGATCCGGGCTTCAGCACGGTGGCGACGCCGTTGAACGAGGTACTGGAGCATAAGCGTGGGGTGTGCCAGGACTTTGCCCACCTGGCGATCGGCTGCCTGCGCGCGCTGGGTTTCCCGGCGCGCTACGTCAGCGGCTACCTGGAGACCCTGCCGCCGCCGGGCAAGGAGAAGCTGGTCGGTTCCGACGAGTCGCACGCCTGGTTCTCAGTCTACTCCCCGGGCGAGGGCTGGTTCGAGTTCGACCCGACCAACGACAACATCCCGGCCGAACAGCATATCGTTACGGCGCTGGGACGCGACTACTCGGATGTCACCCCGCTGCGCGGCGTGTTCTTCGATGGCGGTGCCTCGCAGACGCTGACCGTGTCGGTCGACGTCGCCGCGATGCCGGAAACCTGAGCCCCTCAGGACCCAGGTTTCCCGGTTTTCCCGCTGCCGCTTACTCGGCGTCGGTCAGCAGCAGCACACCGGCGCCGGTATTGGAGATCGGTGCGTGGTAGTGCTTATGCAGCACGTTGACCTTGTCGGCCAGGGCACCGCGCATCACCAGCCACATGATCACTTCGATTCCCTCGGTGCCGGCCTTCTCCATGATCTCGTCGTTGGACAGCGCACAGATCCACTCCGGATCGTTGATGATGTTCTCGACGCACTGCAGGTCGAAATCCACATCGATGATGCCGGCGCGCTCGCCCTGCAGCTGATGCGACAGGCCGCCGGTGCCGATCACCACCACCTTCAGGTCTTCCGGGTAGGACTCCACCGCCTTGCGCAGCGCCTGGCCCAGCTTGTAGCAGCGCCGGGCACTGGTCAGCGGGTGCTGCACGGTGTTCACCGCCAGCGGGATCGCCTTCAGCGGCCAGGATTCGTGGTGACGCCAGAACAGGTTCATCGGTACCACGAAGCCGTGGTCCACCTTCATCTCCTGGCAGGTGGTCATATCGAACTCCTGCCGGATCAGCGACTCCGCCAGGTGCCAGGAGAACTGCTGATCGCCGGTGAACGAGGCGCTGGCCGGAATGCCCCACCCCTCGTCATCGTTCTCGTAACGCTCGGCACAACCCAGGGCGAAGGTCGGCACCTGGTTCAGGAAGAAGTTGAGCCCGTGGTCGTTGTAGACCACGATGGCAATATCGGGCTTGACCTCGTCGAGCCACTGCTTGACCGGCTCGTAGCCGTCGAAGAAGCGCTTCCAGTACGGATCCTGCTCCAGCTTGGAGGCCATCGCGTTGCCTACCGCCGGGATGTGCGAGGTGGTCAGTCCGCCGATGATCTTAGCCATGCCAGTATCCTCCTACCTGGTCCAGGCGCTCCTGGAAACCCTTTGAATTGTCGAGCAGTTTCTGTTTGAACTCGGCGGTCGTGATGTGCTGGAACGAAGCGCCGGCGTCTTGTACTGTCAGGCCGTGGAATACCGCGATTTTGGCCAGGTAGTAGATATTGCCGCCCATCTGCAGCAGCTTCAGGAAATTACCCGCCAGTACCGCCTCGCGCTGCTCGTCGCTGAGCCCGTAGCGTCGGCAGTAGGCATCCATATCGGCCGCGAACGCTTTCCGGTTCTCTTCAGAGTTAAAGGAAAAAGCCATACGATTCAACGCATAACCGCTACTGGCACGCTTCCCGTCAAAGACATAAGTGCCCGGTATTTCGTCATAGTCATGCCGGTTCCAGACCATCTCGAAGCCCTCTCTCGATTGTTATTGTGGATCTCCGCTCCCCTCCACGGGGTGAGCGATGGGGGCTATTGTTGAAAAAAAGACACTTTTCCAGAAGGGATATATCGGATAAAAAATAGTACTTTTCGAAGATATAGACGGAACACATCCCGCTATGGAGCCCACCGCCAGCATCCCCTCAGTGCAACGCTACGGCGAGACCGACGACGCGGAATCGCTGGACTACCTGCACTGCGAACAGCTGATCACCCGCAGTCGCCAACACCAGTTTCGCATCCGCTCCCACCGCCACCCGGGGCTGACCCAGATCTTCTACCTGCGCCGCGGCAGTGGCCAGGCGCATATCGACGAGCGCCAGCGCCAGGTCCAGGCGCCGATGCTGATTTTGATATCGGAGATGAGCGTGCACGATTTTCTCTGGTCCGACGATGTCGAGGGGCTGGTCATCTCGATCGCGTCGCCGCGCCTGGAACACACCCGCTTCGCGTTGAAGCGCGAAACGCTGCGCCTGGCCAGCACCGCGCTGCTGCCGTTGGCACCCCGACACCCCCGCATCGAGCAGGTGTTGCAGCAGTTGATGGATGAGTATCAGCGCCCGCAGGATGGCTGCCGCGACCTGGCGCTGCAGGCGGCGGTCGACCTGCTGGCCATCGAGGTGGAGCGACTGGAGCCCGAAGCGGCAAGCGGTGCCGAGATGCCGGAGCGGCACCGCAGCAGCGAGCTGTTCCGGCACTACCTGCAGCGGGTCAACAGCGACTACCAGCAGCACCGCACGCTGGCCAGTTACGCCGAGGAGCTGGGCATCACCGCGCCCTACCTGAACCAGCTGTGCAAGCAACTGACCGGACGCAGCGCCCAGCAGATCCTGCATGAGCGGCTGCTGCTCGAGGCGAAACGCACGCTGCTGTATACCGCGCTACGGGTAAACGAGATCGCCTATCAGCTCGGCTTTTCCGACCCCGCCTACTTCACCCGCTTCTTCCGCCGCCTGACCGGGATGGCGCCGCTGACCTACCGCCGCGCGCAGCGCCCCAGCCGCGAGGCTCGACTACAGTAACAGCTGCTGCGGTGCGACCGGGCGCCCGAGCAGATAGCCCTGCACGCTGTCGCACTCGTGGCTCTGCAGGAAACGGCGTTGCAGCTCGGTCTCGACCCCCTCGGCAAGCACTTCGATGCCCAGGCTACGGCCCAGGGCGATGATGGTCAGGATGATCGCCTCATCCTTCGGATCGCGACCGATATCGCGGGTAAACGCCTGGTCGATCTTCAGCCGGTCCAGCGGCAGCAGTTTGAGCCGGTCCAGCGAGGAGTAGCCGGTACCGAAATCGTCCAGCGCGATGCGATAGCCCGCCTCGCGCAGTTTATGCAGCTGCAACATGGCCAGATCCGGATCCTGCATGATCATCACCTCGGTGATCTCCAGCTCGATCTTCTGCCGTGTGACCTGGTGCTTGTCGACCAGCTGGTTGAGCCGGCCGACGAAATCGACCTGCAGCAGCTGCTGCGGCGAGACGTTGATCGCCACACAGGGGATCTCGACAGCGGCACGATCCCACTGGCTCATCTGGCGACAGGCGAGCTCGATCACCTGCCAGCCCAGCGGGATGATTAACTGGGTCTCTTCCGCCAGCGGAATGAACTGTCCCGGCGCCATCATGCCGCGCTCCGGATGCTGCCAGCGCACCAGTGCCTCGACCCCGACCAGCTTGCCCGTTTCCAGGTCGAACTGGGGCTGGTAGTACAGCAGCAGCTGCTCCTGCGCCAACGCCTGACGCAGCTCCTGCTCCAGCGAAAACGACATCACCGCCTGGTCGGTCAGCTCTTCGGTATAGAGCGCGTAGCGGTTCTTGCCGCGCGTCTTGGCGCGGTACATCGCGGTATCGGCATGCTTGATCAGGGTATCGAGGTCGTCGCCATGCTGGGGATAGAGGCTGATGCCGATGCTGGCGGTCACCTGCAGCTGATACTCCTCGATCTGCATCGGCAGCGTGCAGGCGATCAGCATCCGGTCGGCTTCGACACAGGCCTGCTGCTCGCCGCCCTCCACCAGCAGGATGAACTCGTCGCCGCCCATGCGGAACAGTTCGCTGTGTTCGGGCTGGTGCAGACTCAACGTGGCCGAGATCTCCTGCAGAAAGCGGTCGCCGATATGGTGCCCGAGGCTGTCGTTGATCAGCTTGAAACGGTCCAGGTCGATAAACAGCAGCGCAAAGGGCACCTCATTCTTCGCCCCCAGGCGGCGGCTGATCGACTCCAGCAGATGGGCGCGGTTGGGCAGGCCGGTCAACGCGTCGTGCAGCGCCTGGTGGGTCAACGACGCATTCTGCCGCCGGACCTCGCTGAGCAACGAGCGCTCGCGCTCATTCATCGACAGCACCAGCAGCACCGCCAGCGCCGCACTGGCCGCCAGCAACAGCTGGATATCGAACGCCTTGTTGGCCGGATGGGTGGCCATGTAATCCGCACCGGGCCGGGTTTCCACCTGCCACACCTGCTGCCCCACCGGCAGCTCGAAATCGCCGTGGATACGTTCGCTGGCCCGCGCCAGATCGGGGGTGGTGAAGAACGGCTGCTGTCGTCCCGGTTCGCGCACCGAAAGCTCGACATGGTGCACGCCGCTTCGCTCCAGCGCCGCCCCCAGCAGCTTCTCGACCGTGAATACGCCCACCATCAGGCCGATCAGTTGACGCTGTCCGGTCAACAGTTGCTGCTGCGGGTCCAGCCGATAGACCGGGTACAGAATCAGGAACCCCGGCTCATCCGGCGCCTGGGCCAGATGCAGGATCTGGGTCGCCACCGGTTGCCCCAACTGCTGCGCCAGCAGCACCCAGTTGCGGCGATCCTCGACCGCCAGCAGGTTGAAACCGAGCGCGGCACGGTTGCGCTCCAGCGGCTCCACCAGCTGTACCGGCATCAGCGGATCGGCCGGATCCAGCGAGACCCCGTCGACGGCGTAGTCGGGCTCGCCCAGCAGCGCCCGCGTCTGGGCCTCGAACGCCTGGCGCTGATCGCGCCGCACCAGCGGATCCCAGGAGTAGGCCAGCACACTCGGATTATCCCGCTGCAACCGCAGCACCTGCTCGCGGAACTGCGCCGGCGTCATCCCGCCGTTGGCGCTGAAACGCTGCCCGAGCAGGAACAGATCGGCGAAATTCTTCTGTATCGTGGAGACGAACTGAGCCTCCAGCAACCGGGTATCGCGGATGAAATCGTGCTCCAGCTGCGCGCTCAGGCGCTGCATCAGGAAACCGTTCATCAGGATCACGACCCCCAGGATACCGCTCAGCTTCAAGATCAAGCCGCGTCGGCGCGCCTTCCCCAGGTGCGGCGCTTCCTCCTGCGGCAGCAGCACCAGCACCAGCGGCGTCACCACCACTGCGCCGAAACTGTCGCCGACCCACCAGCCGAGCCAATCCATCAGGATCCCGGCGCTGCCGCCGGCATTGCTGCTGAAACTGACCGCCGCCGTGCCGATGCTGGCGTTGATCAGACAGGAGAGAGGGCCCGCCAACAGGCAGTAGGCCACCAGTTTGCGACTGTTGCCGGCGGTCAGCGGATGCACCTGGTAGTGGTGCAACAACCAGGCGGCGACTGCGGCCTGGATACCGGCCCCGCTGGCGATCAGGATGGCGGTGACGATATGCATCCCCTGCAGCGCATCGCTCCAGGTCAGCGGTATCAGTAGATTGAATGCCAGGTTACCGAGGAATACGCCGGGCAGTACCGCGGGGCCGAAGCGCAACACGGAGGCCAGCGCGACGCCGGCGGGCGCCCAGAACGGCATGATCTGCTGATGCAATCCGGCACCGACCAAAAATGCCGTTGCCAGATAGGCCAGCGCCACCAACAATCCAATACCGACCGTATTTCGCGCGCTCGTGCCCACGCTACTCCTTAGGACAACTCCAGGACAACCTCAGGCCAACTCGATCATGCCACCCCGCCCGTGCCGGGCCGAAATCTCGCCCCGGTCCCGCGCGACGGCTTTATACAACACATAAAGCATTGTTTTGTCAAAGAAATAAAAATTCAACGATAGACGAAAACCCCGCCTTAACTATATTGTCTTCAATTGAAGAAGACAGCAAGGAGCGGCCAAAATGACAACACCGACGATAGCATTTCTGCGTAGCCTGCCCAAGGCCGAACTACACCTGCATCTTGAAGGAAGCCTGGAACCCGAACTGATGTTCCAGTTGGCCGAGCGCAATGGCATCGCGCTGCCCTACCCCGACGTAGAGGCGATCAGGGCCGCCTATCAGTTCAGTAACCTGCAGGATTTTCTCGACATCTACTACCAGGGCGCCTCGGTGCTGCAGACGGAGCAGGATTTCTACGACCTGACCTGGGCCTACCTCGAGCGCTGCGCCGCCGACGGCGTGGTGCATACCGAACCCTTTTTTGATCCGCAGACCCATACCGCACGCGGCATTTCGATGGCCACCCAGTTCCGCGGTATCAGCCGGGCCCTGGCCGATGGCGAGAAACAGCTCGGTATCAGCTCGCGCCTGATCCTCAGCTTCCTGCGCCACCTCAGCGAGGAGGATGCGGTGGTGACGCTGCAGCAGGCCCTGCCCTGGCGCGAGCATTTCGTCGCCGTCGGCCTGGACAGCTCCGAACTCGGCAACCCGCCGGAGAAGTTCGCCCGGGTGTTCGCCCAGGCCCGCGAGGCCGGCCTGTTGTGCGTTGCCCATGCCGGCGAAGAGGGACCGGCGGCCTATATCGAGCAGGCGCTCGAGCTGCTGAAGGTGCAACGGATCGACCACGGCGTGCGCTGCAGCGACGACCCGGCCCTGGTGGAACGGCTGGTGCACGAGCAGATAGCGCTGACCGTCTGCCCGCTGTCCAACCTGAAACTGAAGGTGGTGCAGCAGATGCAGCAGCACAACATCCTGCAACTGCTCGAGCGCGGGGTACGGGTCACGATCAACTCCGACGACCCGGCCTACTTCGGCGGCTACCTGCTGGATAACTTCGTCGCCGTACGCGATGCCCTGGAGATGAGCCGCGAGCAGGCGGTACAGCTGGCCCGCAATAGCCTGGAAGCCAGCTTCCTCGACCCCGCGAGCCGCGAGCGTTGGCTCAACGAGCTGCAGCGGGTCGCGGCGACGGCTGCTTGAGCAACAGCTGGGCGAACTCTGCCGCCGGCACCGGCCGGCTGCAGAGGTAGCCCTGGTAACAGTCGCAGCCCAGACCCTGCAGATGCTCCAGTTGCACCGGCTGCTCCACCCCCTCCGCCAGCACCCGCAACCCCAGCGCATGCCCCATCACCACGACGCTGCGGACCAGCGCCGAATCCTCGCTGCTGTCCGGTAACCCGTCGACGAACGACTTGTCTATCTTCAGCACATCGATCGGAAAGCGCTTCAGATAGGCCAGCGAGGAGTAACCGGTACCGAAATCATCCAGCGCCAGGCCGACACCGAGCCCCTTGAGCCGCTCCAGCTGCACCCGGGACGCCTCGGCATCGTGCATCAGGGCCCCCTCGGTCAGCTCCAGCTCCAGCGCCGCCGCCGGGAAATCATACTCGGCCAGGATACCGGCCAGGAGTTCCGGCAGCTCGGACTCCTTCAACTGCGGCGGCGAGACATTGGCCGCCAGCACCAGGTCGTGAAAACCGGCATCGAGCCAGGCCCGTCCCTGACGGCAAACGGCGCGCAGCACCCATTCACCGAGTTCGACGATGAGACCGGACTGTTCCGCCAGCGGAATGAACTGGTCGGGACGGATGACGCCCCGCACCGGGTCGTTCCAGCGCACCAGGGCCTCGGCGCCGATAATCCGCCCGCTGCCGATATCGATCTGCGGCTGGTAGTACATCTCCAGCTGCTCATGGCGGATCGCGTAACGCAAGCGCACCTCCAGCTCGACCCGCAGGCGCGCCTGCTCCGTCAGCTCGGAGGAGTAGAAGCTGAACGAGCCGCGCCCCCGCGACTTCGCCAGGTAGAGCGCGGAGTCCGCCTGCTTGAACATCTCCGCCGAGTGCAACAGCTCGCTGCTCTGGTTGATGCTGATGCCGACACTGCCTCCCGGCCGGATCTCCACCGCGTCGCCCAGGCGGCAGGGTTCCGACATCAACTCGATCAGGTGTTGCGCCACCTGCGCGGCTTGCATCCGGTTCTCCAGCGCGCTGAGTACCACCGCGAACTCGTCGCCGCCGATACGGGCCACCATGTCACCGCCGCGCAGGTGCGCGCGCAGCCGCTCGGCGACCCGCTGCAGCAGCAGGTCGCCGCTGGCGTGGCCGAAACTGTCGTTCACATCCTTGAAATGGTCCAGGTCGAGGATCAACAGCGCCACCGTGGTGTCGTTACGCGCCGCGGCCGCGAGTACCTGCTCCAGATGGGACAACAACATGGCCCGGTTCGGCAACCCGGTCAGCGGATCGGTATGCGCCAGGTATTCGAGCCGGGCGTTGGAGCGCTTCAGCTCGGAGATATCCGCAAACACCGCGACATAGCGCGACTCCCCGGTATCCGGGTCGGCGATATGGCTGATGCTGAGCTGCTCCGGCACCAGCTCGCCGTCGCGGCGCCGGTTATAGACCTCGCCGCGCCAGCTTCCGGTCTGCCGGATGCAGGACCACATGTCGCGGTAAAAGGCCTCATCATGACGCCCGGAGGAGAACACCCGCGGGGTCTGGCCGATCACCTCCTCCGGTTTATACCCCAGCGCTTCGGTAAACCCGGGGTTAACCTCCAGGATCCGCGTCTCGCTATCGGTGACCAAAACCCCCTCGCGCGTCGTATTCAGCACGGCGCTGGCGATACTGAGTCGCTCTTCGCTGGTCTTGCGCCGGTGCACATCGCGCAACACCGCTTCGAAATAGCCCTCCCCTCCGTCGTCGGGCTGGCGGAAGTTGATCTGCGCCTCGACCCAGCGCTGCTCGCCTATGCCGTTGACGATGCGGAAACGGCAGCTCGAGGAGAGCTGCTGGTGGCTGCTGATGGCACTCAATACGCTGTTGAGGCGCGCGTTATCCTCGGCGGCCGCTAACTCGAGTAGCGACCGTCCCTGTAGCTCGGCCGCCCGATATCCCCAACGCAACACGTTCTGGCTGGCGAACAGGATCCGGCTCTCCCGCTCGGGCGACCAGCGCATCAGGATGACCGGGCTGGATTCGATGATCTGGTGGGCGATCTTCAGGCTCGCCCGCCGCTCCAGGTTGGCCAGGGCAAAATCGATGTCGTTCGCCATCTCCGACAGCGTGCGCGTCACCTCATCGCTGAAGAATCCCTCCTCACGCGCATAGAAGGTCAGGTTGCCGATCAACTGGCCATCGCGATGCAGCGGGAAGGAGGCCGCCGACACGATGCCGGCCAGGTGCGACAGACGCCGGGCCTCCGCATTCATCTGCGTTTGATCCAGCCAGTTCCACACCACCGGCTGGTCCTGTGACAGTGCCGCGAAGGTCGGCACGTCATGGGGCAATTGGTGCAAACCGTCGAGAAGCAGTTGCAGGCTGGCCGGGTCCCGGCTGGCCTGGGCGACCGGGAGCAGCTCCCCCTGTTGCAGCAGCCCTACCCAGACATGCTGCATCTGCCCGTCTTCGACCGAGATGCGGCAGATATCGGCAAACAGCTGCTCCCGGCTCTTGGCCCTGACGATCAACTGATTGGTCTGCGACAGGGTTTCGTAGAGATCGCGCTGACGTTTGAGCTGCGACAGTACCTCCCGCTTCTCGGTGACATCCTGGATCGACGCCTGCAGCAGCTCCTGCCCGCTCTCGCCCTCCAGCTGCCCCACCTTGAACTCGAGAATACGCGTTTCGCCGTTGTCGCCGCGCTGAATCCGATGCTCGGCCAGCAGCGTACGCGACTGTCCATTGGCCAGCGCCTGCATATTCTGCCGCGCCTGTTCGCGCTGCTCCGGCGCCAGCAGGCGCAGGAACTGCTCCCAACACAACTGCTCCTGGCTGACGCCGATCAACTCGGCGACCCGCTTGTTGGCATAGATCCACTCCCGCGACGCCGCGTCGATCAGGACGATGCCCACCCCCTCCAGGTCGAGGTAACGCATCAGACGCGAAGAGAGGGTATAGGCCCTGCGCAACTGGCGGTCGCGGTGGTACACCAGCCACCCCGCGCCCAACGCCAGCAGCGGTAACGCCAACCCCAACACACGCTGTTCCACTCCGCCATCGTCACGCCAGAGCACTCCGCCCAGCAGCAGACAGACGATGCAGAGCAGGGCAAGCAGCCAATAGCGAACCGGTTCCTGTGTCCTCGTGATCACTCAACCCCACTCCCCTGGGAAACGATAAAATAGAGTATGGAGCAAAGCTTCCACCCGGCAAGGGCTGCCCGGCCAGACCGGCCCAGCTACAAAGAAGAAGATGCCTCGATAAACCTCCCGCGCGGCACCGATACGCCATCTGCGGAGCATGCATAGAATATCATAAATGTCACAACTGTCTCTATAAAACCAACTGTCACATAGAGCCCTAATCGAGCCCCAGAGGCCCGATCGGCTCTGCTCCCGCGCACCTCTGCATAGGCACTGGAACGGGAAATATAAGCTGTTGTGGACGGCGCCCATTACGACCAGCGCCGATCAGCAGCAGGGGCCAGCAGCAGGGAAACGCGGGGCGAGAGGAAACAGCCAGCGCTCGCAAACGCTCCCGCCCCGGTCACAGAAGCATCGCCAGTGGAGAGTCGCCGGTCGCCGAGCGCCGCTGCAACGAAGCGCTCGCCCCCGAAGCTCGCCGCTGGCGACAGTCGCTACCGCCCCGTTCGCTGCCGTCGATACACGCGCCCGGGTGGTCGACGCCGGCGGGGCTTGCTGCACCAACCGCCTTTGCGCGCCTGGCGGGATTGGGCATAATCAGGCAATGGGAAAACGTCAGAGCAAGGCCGAGATACGGCACGAACTGGAACAGCAGATCGCCAACTATATGCGCGACGGCGGCCAGATCCATAAGATCCGGCCGGGTCTCAGCGGGCTGGCCGATGGCGAGGTGTTGCACCCGCAGTTCAGTGACGGTAAACCGGCGCAGCCGCGGACGCCGGCCATGGATATACTGGCCACCATCGATGCCCGCCGGGCACAGACGCGCAACGCCGCTAAAAACGGTGGTAAAGGCGCTACCCGCAAGCCTAAACCGCGCAAGAAGATGCTCTACGACGACTTTGGCGAGCCGCTGCGCGAGGTTTGGGTCGATGAATGACGCGGCTTGTCGCCCGGCCCGACCCAGACGCTGAAACGACCGGGCGTTTCCAGGCGCCGATAATCCCAGCCCGACGCGGCGCAGATACGCGCGACGATCTGCAAACCGATACCAAAGCCCGGCTCGACGCTCCCCTGCTCCACCGCGTTATCCACCCGAATGCCATCGGGCCCCGCGCTGAGTCCGATCTCGCCGTTGCCGTGGTACAGGGCGTTACGCAGCAGGTTGTCGAGCAGAATCGACAGCATCAGCGGATGGATACGCCAGCTGAACGCCTCGATCTGCAGCCTCACCCGTTCCCGCTCCGGTGCCGCCACCCCCTCCAACACCAGGGCCACCTGGCGCTGCAACATCTCCGGCGTATAGAGTTGCGCCTCCAGCGCTTCGCTGTCCGACTCCCGGCTCAGCAGCAGGAAACACTCCACCAGCTGCGAGATCCGGGTGGAGGCGGTATCGAGCCGGGACAGGATGCGCCGGTTCAACTCGGTATCGGGGATACTGGCACGCAGCAGGTCGAGATTGCCCTGGATCACCGTGGCCGGGGAGCGCAGCTCATGGCTGGCGAAGCGGGTAAACTCCTGCTCGCGGCGCACGAAACGCTGTAACCGCTCGAGCAACGCGGCGAACGCCCGACTCAGCTGTCCCACCTCGTCATCGCGGGCCAGCGGTTCGAGCCGCACCTGGCTCTCGTCCAGTGCTTCGATCCGTCGCGTCAGCTCCAGTACCGGCGCCGCCAGACGCCGCGCCAGCAGGCGTACGATCAGCATCGTCAGCAGCGTGAAGACGGCCGCCACCACCAGCAGGATCGCGATATCGTCCAGCTCGCTGCGCAACGGGTAACCGGGACTGTGTTCCGGCTCGGTCAGCTCGACGGCCAACCAGGCCAACCCCAGCAGCAGCAACGCCAGGGCAAAGGAGTAGGCGCCGACCAGCAGCGTCAGCCGCCCGGTGTAATTCAGTTTCACCCGCCGCCTCCGTCCGGCTCGCGCTGCAGCCGGTAACCGTAACCGCGCACGGTCAGGATCATCGGATAGGCGAACGGCTTGTCGACCACGCTGCGCAGCTGGTACAGGTGGCTGCGCAGGGCGTCGCTGTCCGGCGGCTCCCCTCCCCACAACGCCTCCTCCAGCTGCTCGCGCGACACCACCGCCGGCGCCTGGAGCAGCAGCCGGTGCAGCAGCGCAAACTGTTGCGGATTCAACCTGAGGGCCACGCCCGCCCGCTCCACCGTGCGCAGCTCCAGATCCATGGTCAGTTCGCCGTAGCGCAACTGGTGCACCTGCTGGCGCGAGATCCGCTTGCGCAGCGCCCCGACCCGGCTCAGCAGCTCGCGCATGGCGAAGGGTTTGACCAGGTAGTCGTCGGCGCCGGCCTCGAAACCGTCGATCTTGTCATCGAGCGTATCGCGGGCGGTCAGGAACAGGATCGGCGTCGACAACCCGCTCCGGCGCAGCTCCCGGCACACGGAGAGGCCGTCCCCGCCGGGCATCATCACATCCAGCACGATCACTTCGTAATGATTCTGCCGGCACAGCTCCAGTGCCTGCCGGCCGCGACTGGCACAGTCGACGGGGATGCCGGCCAGCTCGAACTGGTCGGCCAGCGTGGTGAGGATATCGATATCGTCATCGACAACGAGAACGGACATGGGGCGGCTCATGGCTGGACGCTAGGCTCTGTAGTGTAACCCATTAGCGCCAGCCTCCGGCCATGCGTCCGCGTTACTGCGAACGCCGGCAGCTGCCGAACAGATCCTTGTCCGCCTGGTAAACCGAGCTGTCCACCGCCATCAGTCCCAGCAGCGAATGGAACAGGTTGTCATGGCTGACACTGAGCTGCTGTTTCTGCTCGAGGCACTGCTCATCGAGCGCGAACGCCTGACGATAGCTGTCCGACAGCCAGGCCACGAACGGCACCCGGGTCTGCTGTTCGGGGGCCATGAAGTAGGGCAGACCATGCAGATAGAGGTTGTTCTCCCCCAGCGACTCGCCGTGGTCGGACATATACAGCATCGCCGTGGCGTAGCGGTCGCTGCGCGCCTGCAGATAGGCGATCACCTGGGCCAGGAAGTGGTCGGTGTAGAGGATGGTGTTGTCATAGGCGTTGACGATGCTCTGCTGCGCGCAGGAGCTCAGGTCGTTGCTGTCGCACACCGGCGTGAAGCGGGCGAAGGCTTGCGGATAACGCTTCCAGTACGCCGGACCGTGGCTGCCCTGCTGGTGCAGCACGATGACCGCTCCGCCCTCGACGGACGCAAGATAGTCGTCGAGCCGGGTCAGCATCGCCTCGTCGAAACAGCTGTCCTCGTCGGCGCCGTTGCAGAACACGCTGCGATCCTCGCGCGGAATGCGGTTACACACCCCTTTGCAGCCGGAGTTATTCTCCCGCCACAACAGGTTCAGGCCGGCGTGACCGAGCACATCGAGCACGTTCTCCCGCGCGCGTCCCTTCTCGTCGCTGTACTCCTCGCGGTCCAGGTTGGAGAACATGCACGGCACCGATACCGCCGTCGCGGTACCGCAGGAGGCGGTATCCTTGAAGTTCAGGATCGGCAGCTTGGCCAGCTCGGGGTTGGTGTCGCGAGCATAACCGTTGATGGAGAAGTTCTGCGCCCGCGCGGTCTCGCCGAGCACTACGATGGTCACCACCTTGCGCCCGACCTGCTGCCAGATCGGGTTCAGTTGGGCATCGGCACCGACCGGGTCGACCCGCTGGGGCTCCTGCGCCTGGGCGCCGGAGAGGAACTTGACGCTGTAGTACAGGTAGTTGGTCGGCACCGCCAGGTTGCGGACCTCGCGGTTGTTACGGAAGAAGGAGGCGTAATCCTTGTAGAACCCGGCCGCCACGATCAGGATCACCAGCACGCTGGCGACGATCGCCAGGCCGCGGTTGCGCAGCTCCCGCAGCGCGCCGGCATAGCGGATCGGCAGTTTGGCGATCACCAGCGCCGGCAGGAGGCCGAGCAGCAGGATATACAGGAACAGTTTAAGGTTGAGCAGGTCGCGCACTTCGGCCGGATCGGTCTCGACCAGGTTCTGCACCATCGTCTTGTCGATGACGATGTTGTAGCTGTTCATGAAATAGAGCACGCCGGAAGCGCTCAACACCACGAAGATCGCCAGCGGCTTCTGGAGATGGCGGAACGCGACCAGATTGAGCAGAATATTGAGCACCGCCAGCACGAACAGGAAGAAACTGGCATCGAACAGCAGGTTGTTCAGGTTGCCGGGGGTCGACTGGGTCAGTACCAGATTCCACAGCGGCTGGTTGTAGAACAGTGTCAGCAGCAACGCAAACAGCAGACTGAACTGCCAGCTCGCAACAGCGAACGCTTTTTTCACACGGACTCCGGGGATTTGAATCAGAAAACGGCGGACTGGACGCAGACTATACAGTGAGACGTGAAACTTGTGTGAAATAAAAACCTGGTAACGCAGCGTGCAACGCAAGATTATCCACATCGACATGGACGCCTTCTACGCCTCGGTGGAGATTCGCGACAACCCCGAGTTACGCGGTAAGGCGATCGCCGTCGGCGGCCGCGCCGATTCGCGCGGCGTCATCTCCACCTGCAGCTACGAGGCGCGCCGCTTTGGCGTACACTCGGCGATGCCCAGTGCCGAAGCCAAGCGCCGCTGTCCGCAGTTGATCCTGCTGCCGGGACGGATGGAGGTGTACAAGGCGGTGTCGGCCCAGATCCGCGCCATCTTCGCGCGCTACACCGACCTGATCGAACCGCTCTCCCTCGACGAAGCCTTTCTCGATGTGACCGCCTGCAGCCTGTGCCGCGGCAGCGCCACGCTGATCGCCGAACGGATCCGCGCCGAGATCCTGGCCGAAACCGGCCTGACCGCCTCGGCCGGCGTCGCCCCCAACAAGTTCCTGGCCAAGATCGCCTCCGACGAGAACAAACCCGACGGACTCTGTGTCATCACCCCGGAACGGGCCGCCGAGTTCGCCGCCTCACTGCCGCTGCGCAAGTATCCCGGTATCGGCCCGAAGACCACCGAGCGCCTGGAGCGGCTGGGGCTGCATAGCGGCGCCGATCTGCTGCCGCTGAGCAGCGCACGGCTGGAGGAGATCCTGGGGAAATTCGGTCCGGTGCTGTATCAGCGCGCCCGCGGTATCGATAACCGCCCGGTACAGCCGAGCCGGATCCGCAAATCGGTCGGGGTCGAAACCACGCTGGCCCACGACCTGCGTGACGAACGCCAATGCCTGCAGGTGCTGCATCAGCTGCTGCCGGAACTGCGCCGGCGGCTGCGCGGGCGCAGTTTCATGGGGGTGACCGTCAAACTGAAGTTCCACGATTTCCAGCTGACCAGCGCCACGCATCAGGCCGATACGCTGGCCGAGGATATCCTGCATTCGATCCTGCACGTGGCGTTCCGGCGCGGCGAGGG
>QKGH01000038.1 GCA_003250495.1 Marinobacterium sp. | reverse complement strand
AGGGCCTCGTCCCGGGTCAGGATCACCTGGTTCCAGGCCTCGAAGGCCTCCCGGGCGCTGGCATAGGGCTGCATGTTGAGGGCGATCGGTTGCAGCAGGTAGTGGCCCAGGGTCGGATGGTAGTTGAGATGGGCTTTGATGCCGCTCAGCTCGGGCGGAAGCTCGACGGCGGGGCCCAGCAGCTGGTAGTCGGCGTCGCGGCGCCGCTCGCTGCGCCACTCCTCGGGGATGGCGATCGGCGGCGGCAGTTCCGCGAACAGCAGACGCGACAGCATCCAGGGCGTGAGCGCCAGCACGATGCGCCAGTTTCCGAAGTGGCGATAGCCGTGCAGATGGAATCCGAGCGCCGGGTTGGCCATCGGATCCAGCGCGAAGTGGCGGTCATAGATCTGCCGATGGGCGATCAGCAGCGCCATCTGCAGACGCATGTCCGAGTGCAGATGCGCGGGCAGGGGTTGCCAGACAGGGGGGGTGGTCTCAGGCATAGGCGAAGCGCTCCTGCATGTGGCGGGTCAACAGCGTCAACTGCCCGCCCCAAAGACGATAGATCAGCAGACGGCTGTTCTGGCACAGATCGGTGACGAATTTCGGCAGCCAGTGGTGCAGATGGTCCTGCCAGAGCCGTGCCTGCCACTGGTACGCGCGCGGGTCCTCGCTGGCGGCCAGGTGGGCGGCGAACTCCAGTTGGGTGCCGAGGTAGTCGGCGGGCATCTCGCCGGTGGCGAGTCCCGCCTCCCGGTAGAGGGCGTGCAGCTCGTCCACCACCGGGCCGAACATGGTCTGGTGCCGATAGACCGATTCGAAGGGCGGTGCGGCGGTTTTGGGAAAACCGTTGACGAAGAGTCGCGTGTATTCCCCCTGCCACTCCTCCAGCGGGGTCAGGGAGAGTTCGTGAAGACCGGCCTGCATCCAACGGTGCTCCGACGCCAGCGACTCCAGCAGCGAGAGCGATTCGCTCTCGGGCATACAGAGCATCAGGCCGTGCAGGCGAAGATTCTTGTCGCTATGCATGGAGCACTCCTCACCAGGGATAGGCATAGACGCCGCTGTACATGAAGTAGTGGCGCAGCAGGTAGCCGCCGATCAGCACCAGCACCGAGGCGGCGACGATCGGCAGGTGGCTGCTCCACCCCTTGAGCACCCCGCGCAGTTCGAGGAAGAAGGGCACGATCAGGCCGAAACCGATGAAACCGATGAGCCAGCCCATGTCGCTCCACAGCATCCGCGCCGAGTGCATGGCCGACTCGTTGCCCGCCTGCATGTAGTGGAAGAAGGAGAACAGGATCACCAGCTCGGCGGAGATCAGGATCAGATCGACCCGCTCGTAGAAGTGGCGGATGCGCTGGTCGTCGGGCTGCTTGATCACCAGGTACATCAGCAGCAGCAGAAAGGCCATGGCGGTGGAGAAGGCCGATACCGTGAACAGCAGCGGAACGCCCGGGTTGTGCCACAGGGCCACCGCCGGAAAGGACTGCAGCAGCAGGCCGGTGTAGACCGCCACGCCGACGCCGTTGACGGTGGCCAGCCAGCCGACCGTTTTGCGGAAGCGGGTCGAGAGCTGGGCGATCTTGTTGACCAGGGGCCTTTCCAGCAGCCAGTTGACCACCGGCACCTTGTCGAAGAAGGGACTGAGATACATGTAGGGCAGGGCGTAGAGCACGCCCCAGAACATCATCCAGATGATGAACTGGGTGCCCCACGCGATCCAGGCATCGGGCTTGTGGATCAGTACCAGCGGATTGAGGACATGGAGCACCGCCCGGTGGTCGAGCAGATGGCTGAACAGCATCAGCGAGCCGAGCGCCAGCAGCGCCACGCCGGAGAAGGCGCCCCAGAGCACCAGGTCGCGGTGCGCCTTCATGTACATGTCGGTGAGGAAGGTGACCGCCAGGGTGGCGGCGCCGAGACCGCCGAAGTAGAG
>QKGH01000134.1 GCA_003250495.1 Marinobacterium sp. | reverse complement strand
TGAAAACGAGCATGCGCATTTTTCTGCTGTGCCGTGCGCGGTATTCCACTACGGCCTTTCCTTAATACCTTGATACTGGACCAATTTTCCCTATATCGCCAGCAAGAAATAAGCATCGGCCTGCGACAAAATGCGCCAGGACACAAGCGGCACTGAATATACTGTATAAAATCACAGAAATATGAGGTGCTTTATCTACAGGTTTTAATGGCCGCTTCGTGTCGCACCCCGACAAACTGACGCTTCTCGGTAAAAGAGGCGCAAGACCGTCGCTTTTCAGCTCCATACGCACCACTCTCTGCTGCGATGGGACGCCCTCGACGTACGGCATTAAACATTTCGCAACACGCCCCTTGACCGCGCACCGCTTCGCCTATACCGTACTAGTACATGAATACACCATACCTGGACGAACTGCTCGACCACCTGCTCAACATGCGGGACCGGGCCAGCCTCGAGAAAGCCCTCAGCGATCTGCTGACCCCCTCCGAGCTGAGCGAGATCTGCAAGCGTTTGCAGATCCTGCGTATGCTCGAACAGGGTGTGCCCCAGCGCGAGATCGCCCGGCGCCTCGGCGTCGGTATCGCTACCGTGACGCGCGGTTCGCGCGCACTCAAATCGGAACAGTGAACGCTACCATGACCAGAAAACCCGCTCCTATCGAACTGCCGCGCAAGCCGCGCTATGTCACGCTGACGGCGGACTGCGACTTCTTCGGCCTGTTCAAGAAGATCGAAAAACGGTTCGACAACTGCTTCATGCTCGAATCGCTTGGCGAGGAGAGTTTCATCTCCCGTTACTCCATCATCGGTTTCGATCCCGAGCAGCTTCTCTGGGCGCAGGATGGCGCGCTGCATATCCAGCAGCGCGACGGCGCGGTGGAGCGCTACCCCAGCGACAACCCCTACTATCTGCTGCGCGAGATCGTGCCGCAGAACATCATCTCGCGGAAATACGCCGGCGGGCTGACCGGGTATATCGGTTACGACTGCATGAACTACTTCGAGCCGAGCCTGAAGCTGCAGTCGAGCGAGATGTTCGACGTGTTCCGCTTCGGGGTGTTCAAGGATGGTCTGATCCTCGACAAGATGACCGGCGAGGTGATCTATTTCTATTACACCGACAGCCGCCTGGCGCTGATCGAGCAGATCCTGGCCGAGCCCTACGCCGGCAACGGCGCGCTGACCGTGACCGCCACCGGCGACACGATGAGCCAGGAGGAGCATGCCGCGGCGGTGATGAAGGTGAAGCAGGACATCGTCGACGGCAAGATCTTCCAGTGCGAGGTGGGGTTCAAGAAGCGCTTCCGCCTGCAGGGCGACACCATCAACCTGTACGAGAAGCTGCGCGAGGTGAACCCGTCGCCGCAGATGTACTACGTCAAGTTCGGCCAGCAGAAGCTGATCGGCGCCAGCCCGGAGCTGCTGTTCCGCCTGCGCCAGGGCGAGATGGAAACCTTCCCGCTGGCCGGCACCATCGGCCGCGGCAAGGATGAGATCGAGGACACCCAGCTGGCGCGCAAGCTGCTGAACGATCCGAAGGAGATCGCCGAGCACAACATGATCGTCGATCTGCACCGTAACGATATCGGTCGCGTGGCGCGCTTCGGCACGGTCAAGGTGCGCAGCCTGATGGATATCAAGCGCTTCAGCCATGTGCAGCATATCTCCAGCGAGATCGTCGGCATCATCGCCGAGGAGCACGACATGTTCTCGGCGCTGGCCAGCAACTTCCCCGCCGGCACCCTGACCGGCGCGCCGAAGATCGAGGCGATGAAGATCATCGACGCCCTCGAATCGGACGGCCGCGGCCCCTACGGCGGCGCGGTGGGACACTTCTCCTTCAACGGCGACTGCACCTTCGCCATTCCGATCCGTACCGTGTTCGCCAACGGCGAGGAGGCGTACGTGCAGACCTGCGGCGGCAACGTCTACGACTCCAACGCACGGGACGAGTATGAAGAGATCCGGCGCAAGTTCGCCGGTACCAAGAAGGTGCTGGATCAGTTCGCTGCGGAGGCGCAGGCATGAAAGTCTATATCATCGACAACTACGACTCCTTTACCTACAACCTGTATCAGTACATCGGCGAGATCCTGTCCACCGAGCAGTACCAAGGCAATATCGAGCGCTTCGAGATCGTCGTCAAACGCAACGACGAGGTAACGCTGGAGCAGATCCGCGCCGCCGAGCCGGACCGCCTGATCATCTCGCCGGGACCGGGCTCACCGGACGACGAGAGCTATTTCGGCGTCTGCGCTTCCGTCATTCGCGAGTTGGGACCGAAGATTCCGCTGCTCGGCGTGTGCCTGGGGATGCAGGGGATCGTCCATGTGTTTGGCGGCAAGGTGGTCAAGGCGCCGCTGCCGATGCACGGCAAGATCAGCCCGATCAGCCACACCGGCGAGGGGGTGTTCGCCAACACCCCGGATCAGCTGGAGATCATGCGCTACCACTCGCTGATGGCGGAGGCGGAATCGCTGCCGTCGTGCCTGGAGATCAGTGCCGTGGTCGGCGATCTGCCGCGGTCGGCGTTTACCGATCACGCCCGTATCCACCAGGGCGGCGATTTCGAGATCATGGGGGTCAAGCACCGCGACTACCCGATCCACGGTATCCAGTTCCACCCGGAATCCTTCGCCACCGAAGGCGGCAAGGAGCTGATCCGCAACTTCCTGTTCGAACCCGCTTAACCTTTCCCCCCGTCACGCTGGCGCAGGAACTGCTCCAGCTGGTCGGCGGGGAGCGGACGGCTGAACAGGTAGCCCTGGAAGTTGAAGCAGCCGTAGTCGAGCAGCGCCTGGCGCTGCTCCTCCGTCTCGACCCCTTCGGCGATGACCGCCAGGTCCAGGCTCTTGCCCAGCGCGATGATGGTACGCACGATGGCGGCATCGTTGCTGTCCTGCAGCAGATCGCGCACGAAACTCTGGTCGATCTTGAGCTGGTCCAGCGGCAGCCGCTTCAGATAGCTCAGGGAGGAGTAGCCGGTTCCGAAGTCGTCCAGCGAAAAACCGACGCTATGCTCACGCAGCACCGCCATCTTGGCGATGATCTGTTCGATATCCTGTACCAGCAGCGACTCGGTCAACTCCAGCTTCAGCTTCCTGGCGTCGGCACCGGTGCGCTCCAGTACCGCAAGCAACCCGGACACGAACCCCTCATGATGGATCTGGTGCGCGCTGATATTGACGGCGATGCAGATCTTCGAGAACTGCTCGTCGGAGGACCAGCGCACCAGTTGGTCGCAGGCCGACTGTAGTATCCAGCGCCCCAGCGGCACAATCAGCCCGCTCGCCTCGGCCACCGGAATGAACTTCGCCGGCGAGATCACCCCCTGCTGCGGATGGTTCCAGCGCACCAGCGACTCGACGCCGAGCAGCTGCCCGTCGGAATCGAACTGGGGCTGGTAGTAGAGCTGGAACTCGTTGCGCTCCAGCGCATGACGGATGCCATGTTCCAGTTCGATCCGGGTGTTCACCCGCGCCTGCATCGACTGGTCGAAAAACAGCAGCTTGTTGCGCCCGGACGACTTGGCGGCATACATCGCCAGCTCCGCGCCCTTGAGCAGCTCGTCGCCGCTATGCCGGGCATCGGAGAACAGCACCACCCCCATGCTGGCGGAAACGGTATAGGTGCGGCCGCCCAGCTCGAACGCCGAGTTGATCAGCGCCAGTATCTGACGCGCCGCCGACTCTATCTGGTACAGCGCCTCGTCACGCTCGCCCTCCATCCCCTCCAGCACGACGACGAACTCGTCGCCGCCGAAACGGGCCAGCGTATCGCCCTCGCGCACGCGCAGGTCCAGGCGCTCCGCCACCGCCTTCAGCAGCTGGTCGCCGGCACGATGGCCCAGGGTGTCGTTGAGGTCGCGGAAATTGTCCAGGTCGATGAACAGCACCGCCCCCTCCAGCCCGCTGCGCGCCGCCGTCGCCAGTGCATGATCGAGCCGCTGGCGCAGCAGACTCTGGTTGGGCAGGCCAGTCAGCGGATCGTAGAACGCCAGTTGGTGAATCTGCTCTTCGTTGCGCCGTCTCTCGGTAACGTCGGTCGACACCCCAACCAAACCGATTATCTTGCCCTCTTCATCGCGCAACGGCTGCTTGACGGCCAGATAGATGCACAACTCATTGTGATTCGGCCGCCGCGTATACTCATCCTTGACCACCCGCTCGCCACGCTCCATCACCCGCTTATCGGTCTCGCGCAGCTGACGCACCGTTTCGGCATCGAAGAAGCGATCGTCGCGTTCGCCGATGATCTCCTCCTCCGCGCACCCCAGCAGCTCCAGCACCCGTGGATTGACGTAGCGATAACGATAGTCCCGCCCCTTGATGTAGATGTAGGCGTCGACGCTGCCCAGGATAGTGTTCAGGCGGTTCTCGCTCAGTTGCAGGTGGCGGGTCTTGTCCCGCACTTTGAAGCGCAGCAACGCGGTAAACACGCCCAACGCCATCAATACGATGACCAGTGCCGCCATCCCCCACAGCAGATAGGGGGACAGCTCCTGCTCCCCTTGCAACCGGGGTCCCCAACGCCTGAGCACCTCGTAATAGGGGGAGTCCGGCTGCGCCTTCCAGCGTTCCAGCCAGTAATCGATCGCCTGGCGCAGCGCGTCGCCCCGTTGCAGCGGGGTGGCATAGAACAGGCGGGCGGGCTGGAAAATGATCGGCGTCGGCCGTAGTTCGTACTCGGCCGCGTGATAGTCGCCGTACAGCTGGTTCGCCACCGCGACATCGGCCTCGCCGTAGTGCACCTGTTCGAACGCCTGTTGCAGGCTCGGCACGCTGACGAAACGGATCTCGATGGAAAACCCGGCGCCCAGGGTCTGCAGGTACTCCTGCTGGATCGAGTCCCCCAGTACCGCAACGCGCAGGCCGGCCAGATCGAGCGGGGACTCCAGTTGCAGATCGGCACGGGAAAACAGTTGGGACCAGCTCAGCAGGACCGGAGTGGAGTGAAACGCCATCCGTTTTTCGCGCTCGGTGCTGTAGGCCACATCCGGCAGCAGATCGATATCGCCCCGCTGCAGCAGCGTCAGGCAGTCGACCCAGGCGCAGGAGACCGCCTGCAGCTGCCATTGCTCCTGCCGCGCGATAGCCACCAGCAGGTCGCCGAAGATACCGCTGGGGCGGTTATCGGGTTTCGACAGGAAAATCTTCGGCGTATTCTGGTAAACCCCCACCCGCACCACCGTATCCCGCGCCCAGACGTGCGCCGCGGTACAGCACAGCAGCAGTGCCAGTAACGCCCTGATACGCCTGCGCGAGATGAGGTATCTGTGCATCGGTGATCCCTTTCCGGCACCCTGACCAAGGTTAACCTCAGCATAGCATGCCCTATTCCGCTTCGATCAGACAGCTATTCCACGGTGACTTGAGCCCGATCAACGGCCGCTCCACGCCGCAGAGTACACTGAGTCCATTTGATTGATGACAGGAGCCCTGCAGATGAGAGCCAAACTGATCGCGGTCGCGACCAACAAGGGCGGCACGCTATCGCCCCACGCCGGCCGGGCCCGGATGTGGACGGTGTTCGTCGTCGATGGCGACGAGCCGCCGCAGCCGGTATGGGAGATCAAGCTGACCGAGGCCAGCTGCCTGCACGAATGGCATGTGCGCCCCGACCCGGAACGCCATCCGCTGCACAGCGTCGATGTCGCTATCGCCGGTTCCGCCGGTGACGGCGTGATCCGTCGCCTGGCCGAGCGCGGTACGGAGCTGATAACCACCGCCGAGCAGTCGCCGCTCGCAGCGGTGATCGGTTATATCAACGGCACCCTGGCGCCGGCGCTGCCGCACGAAGAGCAGCAGTGCCACGATCCCGACCACCGCGAACAGCGCCACCAGCACGAACACGCCTGACAACCTGCCCGCGCAGGGCTGAACCATCCGCTCAGCCCAGCGCGGCCTGCAGATCGACCGTTTTCGGGCGTTCATCCAGCAGCAGGTAGCGCTGGATCGTCGCCATATGCTCATCCATCAGTTGCGTGGCGAGCGCGGCATCCCCTCCGAGTATCGCGTCGACCAGCGCCTGGTGCTCCTCGATAGAACATTTCACCTCCGGCGTCTCCTGATACAGCGCGATGATCAGCGAGGTGCGCGTAATCAGCCCGGTCAGCAGGTCGGTCAACACCTGGTTACCGGCGATCTCCGCCAACACCCGGTGAAAGTTGCCCGATTCGCGGATCATCTCCTGACGGTCGTGGCGGCGGATCGCCTCGGTCTCCTGCTCCAGCTGTTTCTGCAGCCGATTCCGGTTACGGGCGCTCAGATTGCGAATCGCCAGGCCGACGATCGCCCGCTCCAGCAGAATCCGCGCCTCGAACACGTCCCGCGCCTCCTCCACCGTCGGCTGCGCCACGAAAGCGCCGCGATTGGGGACGATCGATACCACTTTCTGTTCGGAGGCGAGCTTCTGCAATGCCGCCCGCACATGGTTGCGGTTGGCGTTCAACACTTCGACCAGCTTGGACTCGACCAGCCGGGTACCCGGCGGCAGGCGATGTTCAACGATCGCTGCGGCCAGGCGATCGACTATCCGCTGAATCTCCTGCTGCGCACGTGTACCCATTTAAATCTCATTTCCCAAAATTATTGCTAGCAATCATAGCGCTAAATTTTAGCGCTTCAATCCTTGCCCGCCATCTGTCCGCGTTAACGCCCCACGCCCTCAAGGCATGCACTAATTAGATGCAATGCGCACCAAATACAGGCAGTTAATCCCTTTTTTCATCACCGCCCAGATCCTGCCATCACCCCTGACACGGCTCACCTATCCACGATAAACCTAGGAAACAAAACAGAATTCAGCGCTATGGCATAGCATTAGCAATAATACTGCCAACAAATTGTTAACAATTTTTAAAAGCGGAACGGCCATGTCTAAAGGATCTGTAGAACTTGTCGGCGTTGTGAAACGCTACGGCGACAGCACCGCAGTCAAGAATATCGACCTGTATATCGAGGGCGGCTCCTACTGCTGTCTGCTCGGCCCCAGCGGCTGCGGCAAATCGACCACCCTGCGCATGATCGCCGGCCACGAAGAGGTCAGCGAGGGCGACATCCTGCTCAACAACCGCAACGTCACCAGCCTGGCACCGCGCAAGCGCGGCACCGCCTTGATGTTCCAGAACTACGCCCTGTTCCCGCACCTGAGCAGCCTCGATAACGTGGCGTTCAGCCTGAAGATCGCCGGCATCGGCAAGGCCGAGCGTCACGCCCGCGCCCACGAGATGCTGCAACTGGTCAACATGGACAGCTTCGCCGAGGCGTTTCCGGAACAGCTCTCCGGCGGTCAGCAGCAGCGCGTCGCCCTGGCCCGCGCGCTGATCAACCGGCCGGAGGTGATCCTGCTCGACGAGCCGCTGTCGGCGCTGGACCCTTTCCTGCGTACCAAGATGCGCGCCGAACTGAAGCGGATCCAGCAGCAGCTCGGCATCACCTTCATCCACGT
>QKGH01000233.1 GCA_003250495.1 Marinobacterium sp. | reverse complement strand
GATCTGGCGCGTCCGGCCAAGGAGCCGTCGGTACTGCAGCTGTACGGCAATGTGGATATCCGCCAAATCTCCCTGGCCTTCACCCTCAGCGAACGTATCGCCAGCATGGCGGTGGAGGAGGGGGCCCGGGTCGAACCCGGCCAGGCGCTGGCGCAACTGGATACGCAGACGCTGCAGCTGCAGATCGAGCGCACCCGGGCGGCGATTGCCGCACAGCAGCAGGCGGTCCAGCGCCTGCGTAACGGCAGCCGGCCGCAGGAGATCGACCAGGCCCGGGCCCAGGTCGATGCCGCCAGGGCCGAAGCCAAGCTGGCCGGCTCGCGCCTGGCACGGCTCAAGGATGTGGGCCAGCGCACCGGCGGACAGGGGGTCAGCGCCCAGGATGTCGATGCCGCGGAGAGTCAGTTGAAGGCCGCCCAGGCCCAGTTGCAGGTGGCCGAGAAGGCGTTGCAACTGGCCGAGATCGGCCCGCGGCAGGAAGATATCAAGCAGGCCGAAGCGCAGCTGCTCGGCCTGCAGCGCGACCTGGCGCTGCAGCAGCACCAGCTGGAACTGTCCACGCTGTATGCGCCGACCACGGCCGTGGTGCGGGCGCGGCTGCTGGAGCCCGGCGATATCGCCTCGCCGCAGCGTCCGCTCTACACCCTGGCACTGACCGATCCGAAGTGGATTAGGGTCTACATCAACGAGCCGGACCTGGGGCGGATCAAGCCCGGCATGGCCGCCAGTGTCTATCTCGACAGTGCGCCGGAGCAGGCGATCCCGGGGCGGGTCGGCTATATCTCGTCGGTCGCCGAGTTCACCCCCAAGACGGTACAGACCGAAAGCCTGCGTACCGCGCTGGTATACGAGGTGCGGGTGCTGGTGGACGATCCCGACAACCGGCTGCGGCTGGGGATGCCGGCCAGCGTGAGTATCGATCTGAACGCCGGCCAGGACGGCAGCCGCTGATGGACGGGGCGGCCATCGTCGCCAGCGCGCTGAGCAAGGCGTTCTACGACAAGCGCACGCGGACCAGCGAGCAGGCGCTGCAGTCGATCGACCTGCAGATCCCGGTGGGCTCGCTGACCGCCCTGGTCGGCCCGGACGGTGCCGGCAAGACCACGCTGCTGCGTCTGATCAGCGGGCTGATGAAGGCCGACAGCGGCACGCTGCAGGTGCTCGGCATCGATGTCGGCGCCGATCCGCAGCGGGTGCAGGATCGGATCAGCTACATGCCGCAGCGCTTCGGCCTGTACGAAGATCTCAGTGTGCAGGAGAACCTGGATCTGTACGCCGACCTGCATGGCGTACCGGCCGAGCTGCGCGGCGAGCGCTACCGGCGCCTGCTGCAGATGACCGATCTGACCCAGTTCACCGCGCGTCCCGCGGGCCAGCTCTCCGGCGGCATGAAGCAGAAACTTGGGCTGGCCTGCACGCTGGTGCGCTCGCCCGATCTGCTGCTGCTCGACGAGCCCACGGTCGGGGTCGACCCGCTGTCGCGCCGTGAGTTGTGGCGCATCATCCAGCAACTGATCGACGAGGAGCGGCTCAGCGTCATCGTTAGCACCGCCTACCTGGACGAAGCGCAGCGCTGCGACCAGGTCTATGTGCTGCACGAGGGCAGTCTGCTGGCGCAGGGCACCCCGGCGCAGTTGCAGGCCCAGGCGCAGGGGCGCTGTTTCCTGCTGACCCCGGCCGCTGGTGAGGCGCCGCGCAGCCTGCAGGCCCGTCTGCTCGATGTCGACGCGCGGGTGGTCGATGCGGTGCCGCAGGGCGGCGAGGTACGCCTGGTGCTGCGCCCCGAGGTGCAGATCGAGCAGCTGCAGCCGCTGCTGCACGGCGCCGAGGTGCGGCCGGTGGCGCCGCAGCTGGAGGATGGCTTCATGGTGCTGCTGCACGAGAAGCAGGGCGGCGGCCATACCGACACCGGCGGCCTGGAGCAGCATCGT
>QKGH01000054.1 GCA_003250495.1 Marinobacterium sp. | reverse complement strand
GGTTGTGATGGACCCCAAGCCGCTGGATGGTTTCCCGGATGTCCTCGATCTGATGCGTACCTATGTCTACGATCCCGGCACGCCGTTCGACCCCGGGCAATTGGACACTAACCCGGGCATTCCCGCCACTAACCGCCACGTGCGACTGCGCTACGCAAGTTTCGAGCGTTTTACCGAGACTACGCCCGTCGGTGCCGAAGGGCCAACACTGCTTCACAACCCGTTTATCGGTCCCGATCCGGTCGCGGCGCTCGAACCCGGCGCCGCCCCAGACAACACTCCAGGCGTGACTATCGCGTTGGGGGCGAATCAGGCCACCGGCAGCTTTCTGCTTGATACTGGTTCGGCTGGCTCCTTCGTGTCGAGTGCCCTGGCAGAGATGGTCAATGTGCGCTATCGCGCAGGGACCCGTGGCACCAGCGATCCGCAACTGGAGGTGTTCGATCCAAATAAACCGAGCGCCCCCGGGACGCTACTGCCGAATCAATTCCAACTCACCATCAGCGGCATCGGCGGCGACCAACGGGCAGCGGGTTTTTTCCTCGATTCTCTGCGCGTGCCGACTATGGAGGGCGATCCGCTCAACTTTGTCAGCGCGCCGGTATTGGTCGTTGACATCTCCGTACAGGATCCTGTGACGCTAGAAACCCTCACCTTGGACGGCGTGTTCGGCATGAACTTTCTCGTCGCTAGCGCGTTTGTCATCGAAGAGACGTTTGACATCGTAGCATTTAACCCCGGCCCGTTCGAATGGGTAGTGTTCGATGAACCCAACGGTATATTAGGGTTGCAGGTGACTAGCGCACTGCCTGTCTTGATCGCCCCCACGATCACCAAGGTGTTCGTTACCAATCCAATCGTCAGCGGCGGCGTCAGCACACTTAACCTGAACATCAATAACCCCAACTCGATGGCGTTGACCGGGGTGGCGGTCACCGATACCTACCCGCTCGAGATCGCCAACGCCACGCCCAGTAGCGCGGTCACTACCTGTAGCGGCGGTACGGTCACCGCTGTCGATGGCGGAACCAGCGTCGCTCTGAGCAATGCCAGCATCCCAGCCAACGCTAGCTGCACCCTGACCGTCGATGTGACCAGCGTCAGCCCAGGCGGTTCATACCTCAACACCACCGGCACGGTGACGAGCGTGGAAGCACCAGCCTCGGCGAGTGCCAGCGATAGCCTGAAGGTTAACTTCGCGCCCGAAATCACCAGCCCCCTTTCCGGGACGACCTTGCCGGGAACGAGTGTTCTTTTTAATTGGACCGCCAACGCCAACTTGGTCAATCAGTACCGCCTGACTGTGGGCTCGAGCGCCGGCGCGAATGATCTATTCGATAGCGATCTGCTGCCCGGTACCCAGCTCTCGGTGACGGCAACTCTGCCGACTGATGGGCGGGCGCTATTTGCGCGGTTCTCTTACATGATTGCGGGCGTATGGGCGTTCACCGACATCACCTACACGGCAGCCAATGTTACGCCCCCGCCACCATTGGTGATCGGCGGTATCAGCAACAGCAGCGATAGCACTAGCAGCAGCAATTGCTTTATCGCCACCGCTGCCTACGGAACACCGATGGCGCATGAAGTTCGCTATCTGCGAGCTTTTAGGGATAGGTACTTACTACCAAATCGCGCTGGCCGAGAATTTGTAGAGCTCTATTACCGATATAGCCCTCCCGCCGCAGATTACATCCGCGGGCGCGAGTGGCTGCGTAGCCTCGTGCGTATCGGCCTCGCACCGCTGGTTGCACTGAGTGAATGGTTAGTCGGAGATCGAATCGCCGACAACCAGCAGCGAACAGGCTCACTCAGCGAACCTTGAAGTCGGCAGGGAGCAAATAATCCGTCGGATTGATGCCGTAGGCGCCAGCCGGCAGAACGCGCTTGATCTGCAGCCCTTTCGGTGACGCATCGTCGGGTCCCCCTCCTAGC
>QKGH01000203.1 GCA_003250495.1 Marinobacterium sp. | reverse complement strand
GCGCCCGTAGCATAGTCTCAGCCTTCCGCCGGCGCGGCCGGTTCGGCGTCGTGGAACTGCATCGCATGCAGCCGGGCGTAGGCGCCGTCGCGGGCCAGCAGCTCCTCGTGCGTCCCCTGCTCCAAGATCTGCCCGGCTTCCATCACCACGATCAGGTCGGCGCTCTCTATGGTCGACAGGCGGTGGGCGATCACCAGCGTGGTACGTCCCTTCACCACCTCCTCCAGCGCGGCCTGGATGTGGCGCTCCGATTCGGTATCCAGCGCCGAGGTCGCCTCATCCAGGATCAGGATCGGCGCATCCTTCAGGATCGCCCGGGCGATGGCAATACGCTGGCGCTGGCCGCCGGACAGCAGCACGCCGTTCTCGCCGACCAGGGTATTGATCCCCTCCGGCAAGCGCTCCAGGAACTCGGTGACGTGCGCCGCCCGCGCCGCCGCCAGGATCTGCTCCTCGGTGGCGCCGGCCATGCCGCCGTAGGCGATATTTTCGGCGATACTGCCGTTGAACAGCACCACGTGCTGGCTGACCAGCGCGATCTGGGCGCGCAGGCTGTCCAGCCTGTACTCCTGAAGCGGAACGCCCTCGAGCAGGATCTCGCCCTGCCAACCGTCGTTAAACCGCGGAATCAGCGATGCGAGGGTCGATTTGCCACTGCCGGATCGACCGACCAGAGCGGTCGTCTTGCCTGCTTCCAACACCAGATCGATCTTTTCAAGCGCTGGGGATTGCTGGTTCGGATAGGTGTAGGTGAGCGCCTGCAGCTCAACCTGGCCCCTCACTTTCGTCACTACCCGATCACCGCTGTCCTGCTCCGGGCGCTCATCCATCACCGCGAATACATCCTCGGATGCCGCCACACCGCGCTGGATGATGGTGCTGATATCGGTGAGCTGGCGTAGCGGCTTGGTCAGCAACCCCGCGGCGGTCAGAAATGCGACGAAGCCGCCAGTTGTCATCTGCCCCATCACATCAGGGTGCATAGCGACAAATAGCAGCCCCGCCAGTGCCAGTGCGATAAAGAACTGTACGGTGGGAGTGTTCAGCGATTGCGTCACCACCATCTTCATAAACTGCCGACGGTTGCGGTCGCTCGCTGCGTGAAAGCGTTGGCGCTCGAACTCCGCGCCACCGAAGATCCGTACGATCTGATACCCCTTGATCGCTTCCGACGCCGCGTTGGTGATATCGCCGACCGACTGCTGCAGGCGCCGGCTCAGTCGTCTCATCCGCTTGGACGCGATGCTGACGACGATGCCGATCAACGGCGCCGCCAAAACGAAGATCAGCGTCAATTTCCAGTTCAGATAGATCAGGTAGCCGGTCAAGCCGATCACCGTCAGCCCTTCGCGCAAACCGGTTTTGATCGCATCGGTCACCGCGCCGGTAACCTGCTCCACGTTATAGGTCAGCTTCGCCAGCAGTTCGCCGCTGGAGTGGTTACCGTAATAGGTGCTCGGCAGGGTCAACATGCGATCGAAAAGATCAGTGCGAAGGCCGTGCACCACCTGTCTCGCCACATGGCTGATCGTATAGTTGCCGACAAACGTACTAACCCCTCTCACCGCAAAGATCCCCAACACCATCAGCGCCAGCCATAGCCTTTGATCCAGCTGCCCCTTACCGACCGCATCGACCACCAGCTCAAGCCAGCGCGCCGCCCAGGCCTGGGTTGCGCCGTACAGGGCAAAGGCGATAAAACTGATGAAGAATGCGAACCAGTAGGGCCGTACGTAGCGCAGCAGGCGCTTGTACAGCGGCCAGGTACACTGCTGACTCATAGGCAAGGATGACGGAGTCGAGGTTGAATCGGACACATGAACCCTTTCGGCTGATTGATCTCGCCCATTATACATGCTCGCCCGCTGACAGCCGCCACCCCCGTCATATTTGCCGCTGCCGGGCAGCGGACCTTAGAATAGCCCTCTTCTAAACA
>QKGH01000477.1 GCA_003250495.1 Marinobacterium sp. | reverse complement strand
TGATGCTGACGGTGAAGTGGTTCACCTTCAGCCCGATCACCGCCAGCCAGGCGGCGTATTCGCTCTCTGCCAGCAGGGTTTCGTAGTCGGCCCGGCTCGGCGTTTCCCACAGCCGTCCCTTCCAGAACAGTGCCGGCTCCAGCGTGATGGCGGCCGGGATCTGCTGTACCAGGCGCTCGATGAGCTGCTGCGCCGGTGCCGACAGCTCATGGCGCCGCAGCTCGCTGATGAAGATCTTCGGCGCCTGGGGATCGTTGCTGTGGCGGAAGCAGCGCGCGGTCAACTTCTTCGCGGCGAAATTGAACTGGCCGTAGGCCTCGTAGCCGAGTCCCTCGATCACCTGCTGCAGTTGCTCCAGGGCGATTGGGCTGTCGCTGAAGGTGCGAAAGGCGACGTGGTCGTTGATCACGGTTTCGCCCTGGCCCTCGAACAGGGCGTGGATCGATTCCGCCTGCGGGGTGATCAGGATGTAGTCGTTCCACAGGCGGTTGAAGAAATCGGTGTGGTTCATCGGGAGTCCTTACAAAGGTATTTGCAGTGAAATTCAGCGGCACTGGTCGCGGTGGAAGGCGCGCAGCCGCGCCTCCAGCAGCGGCAGTTGCTCGGGGCGGATCTGCGAGACGCAGGCCCGCAGCCCCTCGCGGCGTTCGGCGCCGGTGCTCTCCAGCGACAACGCGCTGATGCCGTAGTAGAGCAGCGCTTCCAGCAACTGGGCGCCGCTGAAACCGGGGTAGGCGAAGGTGAAGTAGAAACCGTCGGCCAGCTCCTGGTCGTTATCGCGGTCGTAGACGATGCGGAAGCCGTTGGCGGTGAACATCTGCTTCATATGACGGGCGTTGTCGGCATAGACCCGGGTGCTGTCGAGGAAGCGGAACTGGCCGTCATTGGCGGCTTTCAGCATCGCTGCCAGGCCGTACTGCACCGAGTGGGTGACACCGGAGGAGAGCGCATGCAGGGCGCCATAGATCAGCGCGCGGCCGAAGGTCGGCTGGTTGAAGCGGGTGTTCAGGGTCGGATAACGGCGGTTGAACAGCGCGTCGGACACCACCACGCAGCCGATCCGCTGGCCGGCATAACTGAACACCTTGGAGCTGGAGATCAGCAGCAGGTAGTTGTCGCTGTAGCGCGCGATGCTGGGCGGATAGGGCGGCTGCCCCGGGATCGAGTAGTCGGCCCGGTAGTCCATGCCGAAGTAGGCCAGGTCCTCGATGACGATGACGTCGTAGCGCCGCGCCACCTCGGCGATGATGCGCAGCTCCTGCTCGTCGAAGCAGATCCAGGTGGGGTTGTTCGGGTTGGAGTAGAGCAGGGTGGTGAAGCGGCCGCTGGACAGTTTCTGCTCCAGTACCTGCTCCAGCGCCGCACCGCGGTGAGCGTAGACATCGAAGCTGTCCCAGGGTTGCCCCAACGCCTGCAACTGGCGTTTCTGGTTGGGAAAGCCGGGGTCGAGAAACAGCGTGGCGCCGCCGCTGCGGGTTTCGTTGCCGACCATGAAGGCGGCCAGCGCGCCCTGCGCCGAGCCGACGCTGGGCAGGCAGTATTGCGGCTCGATGCTGAGGTTCAGGAAGGCATCGCAGAAGCGGGCGATCTGCTGCTTCAGCGGTGCTATCCCCTCCAGCATCGGGTAGCGCGAGGCGACGCCGGCGCGCAGTGCAGCGATCTCCGCTTCGATACCGATGGCGGGGGCCTCGATGCCGGGAACGCCCATCTCCATGCGGATGAACTGCTCGCCGCTGGCGGCCTCGATCCGGTTTACCAGCGTGACCAGTTCGCGAATCGAGGCGCGACCGATGCTGCGGATACCGCTACGCTCGATCTCGCGCTCGACATCGCTGGGGGGGATGGGGGTGCGTGGCGCGCTGGCCGTTGCGTGCGGTGCCTGGAACATGACGAAAACCCGTTGCAATCGATGGTGATTACTCGAGGTTAGAGCCCGCAC
>QKGH01000245.1 GCA_003250495.1 Marinobacterium sp. | reverse complement strand
AACCTGCGTGCGATCCGCTCCAGCCGGGCGATCTGGCTCTCCATCGTCGGCTTGGCGCTGTTCTGGGCGATCTCGCAGGTGCTGCTGGCGGCGTTCCCCGCCTATGCCAAGGCGACGCTGGCGGTGACCAACACGGTGCTGATCCAGGGGCTGCTGGCGGCCAGCGGCGTCGGCATCGTGTTCGGCTCGCTGCTGGCCGGACGGGTGTCGCGCAACTATATCGAGCTGGGCCTGGTGCCGGTGGGGGCGATCGGTATCGCCGCCTGCCTGCTGCTGTTGCCGATGCTGCACAGCGCCACGGCGATCGGCCTGCTGTTCCTGGGGCTGGGGTTCTGCGGCGGGCTGTTCATCGTGCCGCTCAACGCGCTGATCCAGTACAGCGCACCGCAGACCCGGCTGGGGACGGTGCTGGCCGGCAACAACTGGGTGCAGAACCTGGCGATGCTCGGTTTCCTGGCGCTGACCGTGCTGTTCGCGCTGCTCGGCCTCGACAGCCTGGGGCTGTTCCTGCTGCTGGCGCTGACCGCGATCGGCGGCGCGCTGTATACCATCCGCCAGCTGCCGCAGTCGCTGGTGCGGGTACTGGCCAGCGCGCTGCTGAAGCGTTTTTACCGGGTGCGGGTGATCGGTTTCGAGCAGCTGCCGAAGCAGGGCGGGGTGCTGCTGCTGGGTAACCATATCAGCTGGATCGACTGGGCGATGGTGCAGATCGCCTGCCCGCGTCCGGTGCGTTTCGTCATGGCCCGTAATTACTACCAGACCTGGTACCTGAAGCCGTTCCTGAAGCTGTTCGGGGCGATCCCGATCAGTGCCGGGGCCAGCCGCGAGGCGCTGGCCGAGATCAACGCCTGCCTGCGCAACGGCGAGGTGGTGTGCCTGTTCCCGGAGGGGGCGATCAGCCGCACCGGCCAGCTCGGCACCTTCCGCTCCGGCTACGAGCGGGCGGTGGAGGGTGTCGAGGGGGCGATAGTGCCGTTCTACCTGCGCGGCCTGTGGGGCAGCCAGCTGTCCCGCGCCTACAACCCGAAACTGCGCGAGAACAGCGCCGCCGGACTCAAGCGCGAGGTAGTTGTCGCTTTCGGTGAGCCGCTGCCGCTCGACAGAAGGTGTTCGAACTCTCGATCAGCGCCTGGGAGGGCTATACCGCGCAGCTCGATCCGCTGCCGCTGGCCTGGCTGAAGCAGGCCAAGAGTGCGCTGGGTTCGGTCAGCCTGATCGATTCCAGCGGCAGCGAATACTCCAATGCGCGGGTGATCGCCGGCAGCACGGCGCTGGCCCAGGCGATGCGCCGGCTGAGCCCGCGTCATCTACACCGCTTTGGAGCTGAACAAGCGCCCGTGCAGCAGAATATCGGCCTGTTGCTGCCGGCCAGTGCCGGCGGTGTGATGGCCAACCTGGCGGTGATGCTGAACGGCCAGACCGCGGTGAACCTGAACTTCACCGCCGGCCCGGCGGCGGTACAGGCGGCCATCGCCAAGGCCGGGATCTGCACCGTGTACAGCTCCTCGCGCTTCGCCAAGAAACTGGCCGCGCGCGGTATCGAGCTGGAGGCGATGCTGCAGGGGACGCAGCTGGTCTACCTGGAGGAGCTGATGCAACAGCTCCCGAAGCGGCGCCTGCTGCTGCATTTCGCCGCCGCCTGGTTGCTGCCGGCGCGTCTGAGCTACCGCCTGTTCGGACACCCGGTGACGCTGGAGCAGCCGGCGCAGATCCTGTTCTCCAGCGGGAGCGAGGGTAGCCCCAAGGGAGTGGTGTTGAGCCATCGTAACCTGATGGGCAACATCAAGCAGATCAGCGATGTGCTTAACACCCGCAGCGACGACGTAATGCTGGCGTCGCTGCCGCTGTTCCACTCCTTCGGTCTGACCGTCAACAGCCTGCTGCCGCTGGTGGAGGGGATTCCGGCGGTGTGTCACCCGGATCCCACCGATGCGCTCGGCGTGGGCAAGGCGGTGGCGCGCTACCGCGCCACGGTGCTGTGCGGCACGGCCACCTTCCTGCGCCTGTATACCCGTAACCGCAAGCTGGTACCGCAAATGTTCGAGTCGTTGCGGGTGGTCGTGGCCGGCGCCGAGAAGCTGAGCCAGGAGGTACGCCAGGGGTTCGAGCTGAAGTTCCGCAAGCCGATCTACGAGGGCTACGGCGCCACCGAGACGGCGCCGGTGGCCAGTGTCAACGTGCCGGACCGGCTCGACCCGTCCAACTGGCGGGTGCAGAGCGGACAGAAGATCGGTAGCGTGGGGATGCCGCTGCCGGGGAGCTGCTTTCGCATCGTCGATCCAGACACACTGGCGCCGTTGCCCGCCGGCGCGGAGGGGTTGATCCTGATCTCCGGCGGCCAGCTGATGCTGGGTTACCTGGATGACGAGGCGAAAACCGCTGCGGCGATCGTCGAGCTGGATGGCCGGCGCTGGTACAGGAGCGGCGACAAGGGGCGGCTCGATGAGGACGGTTTCCTGACCATCGTCGACCGCTACTCGCGCTTCGCCAAGATCGGCGGTGAGATGGTCAGCCTGGGCGCGGTGGAAGCGGCGGCCCGCGGCGTTATCGCCGACGAAGCGGTGGAGTGTGCGGCCACCAACCTGGAGGACGGCAAGAAGGGCGAGCAGATCGTGCTGCTGGTCACCGCCGGCGGCGATCCCGACCAACTGCGCCAGCGCCTGCTCGATGGCGGCGTCAATCCGCTGCTGATCCCGGCGCGGATCTGCGCGGTGGAGGCGCTGCCGAAGCTGGGCAGCGGCAAGCTCGATTTCGCGGCGCTGAAGCGGCTGGCGGCGGACTCGCTTACTCCAGCGCACCTGGCTACGGCAGCGGTCGCGGCCGAGTAACGCGCGAGTACAGAGATAATACAGAGATAAACAGCGGTGCAGCTACGGGATCGGCCCGTCGCGGCACCCTGCAACGGATTCAACCAAGAGGCATAACGCCATGCGGATATTACGCTTGTTCAAGAAGGATCTGGCCCGCGAGGTGGGCGACTGGGTCGGTGCCGGCCTGATCGACCGCCACCAGGCCGAAGCGATTCTGGCGCGCTACGGCACC
>QKGH01000102.1 GCA_003250495.1 Marinobacterium sp. | reverse complement strand
CCAAGATGCGATGCATGGCCGCGAGGGGCGCTACTTCGCCCTCGGCACCACCTCGAACAAGCGCGGCTACTACTTCTCCTACCCGATGTACCAGGGCGAGCGGGTGATCGGGGCAGTGATCGTCAAGATCGACCTGCACGACGTGGAGCGTCACTGGAGCATCCCCGATGTGGAGCTGTTGGTCACCGACGAGGATGGCATCATCTTCATATCGACCCGCCCGGAGTGGAAGTTCCGCTCGCTGCAGCCGCTCGATCCGCAGGAGCTGCAGCGTATCGTCTCCAGCCTGCGCTACGGCGACTCGACCCTCAGTGCACTGGAGGTGGTGCGCCGCGAGGCGCTCGATTCCGGGGCGGAGCTGATCACGCTGCTCGACGGGCGCCAGGTGGACAGCGAGGGGATCGATGCGCTGATGCCGCGCCAGTACCTGCTGCAGCGGCGCCAGGTGCCGGGCTTCGGGCTCTACGTGTCGGTGCTGGCCAGCCTGGAGCCGGTGGAGCGGCAGATGATCCTGACCCTGCTGCTGGTCGGCTGCGGTACGGCCGCCGCCGGCCTGCTGGTGCTGTTCCTGCTGGCGCGGCGGCGCATACGTAACGAGCGGATCCGCTTCCGCCAGCGCGAGATCCTGGCGCTGGAGGAGAGCGAGGCGCGGGTGCGGGCGATCATCGACAACACCCACGCCGGGCTGGTCTTGCTCGATGCCCGGGGCGTGATCAAATCGTTCAACCCCACCGCCGAGAAGCTGTTCGGCTACCGTATCGACGAGATCGACGGCCACTATTTCAGCCAGCTGCTGGCGGAGGAGGACCGCGCCGTGTGCTGGCGCCACATCCTGTCCCACGATCCGGACGCGCCGGGGTTGCTGACCATCGAGGCGAGTGCGCGTTGCAAGGGTGGGCAGGCGTTGCCGATCGAGCTGAATATCAACCGCATGAGCCTGGCCGGCGGGCGCTACTTCATCGCCACGATCCACGATCTGACCCAGCAGAAGGAGCACGAGCGGCAGTTGACCGCCGCCCAGGAGGCGCTGGAAACGCGGGTGCAGGAGCGCACGGCGGACCTGAGCCGTACCAACGCCCGCCTGGTGCAAGAGATGGAGCAGCACCGCAACACCCAGAACGAGCTGATCCAGACCGCCAAGCTCGCCGTGATCGGGCAGATGTCGGCGGGGATCAACCATGAACTGAACCAGCCGCTGACGGCGATCCGCAACTACGCCGACAACGGCCGCGCCTTCCTGAAACGCGGCAACCTGGAGCAGGTCGACCACAACCTGCATGAGATCGGCGGTCTGACCGAGTGGATGCGCAAGATCATCCACCCGCTGAAGGAGTTTGCGCGCAAGAGCAGCGGCCAGCCGGAGCCGGTCAGCCTGCAGGCGGTGCGCGATGGCGCCATGTCGCTGATGTATGGCCGTTTCGAAAAGGCCGGGATCCACATCGACTGGCCGCCGGGGCTGGGGCGCTATTATGTGCTGGGCGACATCCTGCGCATCGAGCAGGTGTTGGTGAACCTGCTCGGCAACGCGGTGCAGGCGCTGGAATCGAGCGCCGAGAAGCGGATCGAGGTCAGCCTCGCGGAGCGGGGCGCGCAGCTCTGCCTGAGCGTGCGCGATCACGGCCCGGGGATTGCCGACGCCGACCTGAAGCGGGTGTTCGAGCCGTTCTTCACCACCAAGCAGTCGGGACAGGGGCTGGGGCTGGGGCTGTCGATCTCGCACCGCATAGTGGATACCCTGGGCGGTCGACTCAGTGTCGCCAATCACCCCGAGGGGGGCGCGATATTCACGATCGAGCTGCCGCGGGCGCAGGCGGTGCGGGCAGACCTGGTTAGCGATAGAAGAGGGAAGGATCATGAGCAGTAAGGCGCCGCAGGCCGGGGCGGCCCCGATCATCCTGGTCGACGATGATCGGCATATCCGGCTCGCCGCGGGTCAGACCCTGGAGCTGGCCGATTACCAGGTGCTGGCGCTGGAGCGGGCGGAGCAGGTGCTGCCGCTGATCGCCCCGGATTGGCCCGGTGTCATCGTCACCGATATCAGCCTGCCCGGCATCAGTGGCCTGGAGCTGATGAAGCAGGTGCAGGCGGTGGACCCGGAACTGCCGGTGATCCTGATCACCGGGCATGGCGATATCTCGATGGCGGTCAGTGCGATCCGTGACGGCGCCTACGATTTCATCGAGAAACCCTTCGCCTCCGACTTCCTGCTCGATACCGTGCGTCGGGCGCTGGACAAGCGTCGCCTGACGCTGGAGAACCGGCGCCTGCGCGAAGAGCTGGAGAACCAGAACGTGCCGGGCCCCCGGGTGCTGGGGGAGACGCCGCAGGTGCAGGCGTTGCGGGCGCTGTGCAAAACCGTGGCCGAGGCGCCGGCGGATGTGCTGATCCTGGCCGAAACCGGGTCGGGCAAGGATCTGCTGGCGCGCTATATCCACGAGCGCAGCCCGCGCCGGGCGAAGAACTTCGTCGCGATCAACTGTGGTGCGGTGCCGGAGAACCTGATCGAGAGCGAACTGTTCGGCCACGAGCCGGGCGCCTTTACCGATGCCCGCAGCCGCCGCATCGGCAAGTTCGAGCACGCCAATGGCGGCACCCTGTTCCTGGACGAGATCGAGAGCATGCCGATGGCGCTGCAGACCCGCCTGCTGCGGGTGCTGGAGGAGCGCGCGATCGAGCGACTGGGCTCCAACACGCTGATTCCGCTGGATATCCGCGTCATCGCCGCGGCCAAGGCGGATCTGAAGCAGCTCGCGGCGCAGGGGCGGTTTCGCGAGGACCTGTATTATCGCCTCAACGTGGTACGGATCGACATCCCGCCGCTGCGCGAGCGGCGTGAGGATATCCCGCTGCTGTTCCAGCACTTCACGCTGGTGGCGTCGGCGCTGTACGGGCGCGAGGTGCTGGAGCTGTCGGCACAGCGCATGCACCGACTGATGATGTATGACTGGCCCGGCAACGTGCGCGAGCTGCGCAACCTGGCCGAGCGCTACGTGCTGCTTGGCGAGTCCTGCACCTTCGATTTCGATAACCGGCCGATCACCGAGAACGGCAGCGGCGGGAGCAGCCTGCCGGAGCAGGTGGAGCAGTTCGAACGGATGTTGATCCGTACCGAGCTGTCGCGCCACGGCGGTTCGATCAAGGATACGCTGGAGGCGCTCGGCGTGCCGCGCAAGACGCTGTACGACAAGATGAAGAAGTACGGCCTGGACAAGAACGACTACAAGAGCTGAGCGCGACCGGCGGCAGTGGCGGAAATCCGCCACCGTCCCCCGGCTTGCCAGTAGGGGCGCCTGAACGCCCCGCTTAGAGTTTGAAGCGGTTGACCATCTGCTCCAGTTGCTGTGACAGCTGCTGCAGATGCTCGGCCACTTCGGACAGGTTCTGCGCCTGATCGGAGCTGTGCTGGGCGCTGTCGTGGATCTCGGTGATGCTCTGCTCCACGCTGGAGGCCATCTGCGTCTGTTCGCGCACGGCGCTGGCCACCTGGTGGTTCAGGTCGTTGATCACCCGCACCTCTTCGGCGATGTTGGTCAGCGCATTGGCGCTGCGCTGCACCTGCTCCACGCCGGCGCTGGCGGCGCCGAGCGCACCCTGCATCACCTGCACCGCGGCCCGGGCATCGTTCTGCAACGCGCTGATGATGCTGTTGATCTCTTCGGTCGAGTTGTGGGTGCGGCTGGCCAGCGTGCGGACCTCGTCGGCGACGACAGCGAAGCCGCGCCCCTGCTCGCCGGCCCGGGCGGCCTCGATCGCGGCGTTCAGCGCCAGCAGGTTGGTCTGCTCGGCAATCTTCTGGATCACCTCGAGCACGGTACCGACGTTCTGGCTCTGCATATCGAGCTGCTGGATCACGCCGGTGGCCTGGTCGATATTGCGCTTGAGCTCCTCGATCGCGGCGATGGCGGACTGGGTCACCTGGGCGCCGTCGTTGCTTTCCTGCAGCGCCAGGTCGGAGGCGGAGACGGTGTTTTCGGCGCTGGCGGCCACGCTCTTGGTGGCGGCTTCCATCTGCTCCATAGCCGAGGCGACGGAGCTGGTCTGCAGCTGCTGGCCGCGGGCACCGTCGATGCTGCGCTGGGCGATGTTGCCGATCTGCTGGCTGGAGTGGGTCAGCTTCAGCACCGTTTCGCTGACATGCTGCAGGCTGCTCTGGAAGTTGCCGAGCATCGAGTTGAACGCCCGCGACAGGTGGCCGATCTCGTCGTTGGAGCTGATCTCGATACGCTGGCCCAGGTCGGAGTTGCTCTCGATCTGGTGCATGGTGGCGGACAGCGCATTGATCGGACGGATCACGATGCGCCGCAGCAGCAGGCCGATCAACAGGATGCCGCCGATGAACAGCGCCATCTCCACCAGCGCGATATTGCGCAGGTTGATGCCGATCCCCTTGTCCAGTTTGGCGAAATCGTAGGTGATGCGCACGGCGCCGAGGATGCTGCCCTCCGGAACCTGGTGGCACAGCAGGCAGTTGGTGCCCTTGTACTCGCTCAGGGCCTTCATCGGGGTGATGACGATCAGCCGGTGGCCCTGCTCGTCGTTCCGCTCCTCGATGATATGTTCCCCCTGCATCGCGCGCCGATCCAGGTCGTCGCGGATCACCGCGTCGTCGCTGCCCGGGCCGTAGACGTTACGCACGCCGTCGCCGCGGATGATACGTGCCTCGGTCAGCGACTCGTTGCTGAGGATCTTCTTTTGCAGCACGCCGCGGTTCTGCATCGCGCCGCTGAGCATCAGGATGTTGATGCTGTCGAAATAGGAGTCGGCCGTGGCCAGGGTCGTGCTCTCGGCTACCTCGCGCACCAGCGAGGTTTCACTGCGGTTGATGGCCGTCAGCGAGCTGGCAAAGACGATAACGAATACGACGACGAGCGACAGGTTGATCTTGGTCTGGATCGAACGGCCTTTATTCACGGTTTCTGCTTCCGGTGGTGAACGCCTTACTCGCATGGTGCGTAAAAGAGTAGTTGGATTCAACCGCTAATACGCTGATCTGACACAAATTTACTACAGAGTTGAGCTCCCCGTGGCGGTGCCGCGTCGGCAGCGAGGCTGGTCCTGAAGCGTTTTCCAGATCGTCTGGCTCAGGCCGCCGGCAAGCAACCGCAGCGGCACGGCCATTAGCCGCTCCCGGCCGTCGAAACGATAGACCGAATCGGAAAGTACGGTTTCGACCGTGCCATCGAAATCTACCCGCATCCTAGTTCCTGCCGACGCCGCGGCATACCGGCTAGCGTGCCACTGCCCGGCAAGCGCCAGCGGTCGTGGATAATAGTAGCAGCCCGGCCGGCGAGCTTTTGGCGTGGGGAGCGGATATGGGTGGAAATCCGCTGTTTCTGCATCGGTTGATGGATGGAAATCCGCCGATCCGGCGCTGATGTCATTGCGCTCGCGCTCGGATGTGCACTTGAGTCTGTCTAGCTAATCGGCTGATTGTTAAATATTTTTTAAATAATAGATGAGATTTTCTACAGTCTGGCATCTGAGTTGCTTAGTCGGAGCAGCACCGTTTCCCCAGGAAGCCCGGTCGCCAACTAGAGAAAGCCGATAAATAGAACTAGCAGGAAAATAGCAGGAGAAGTCCCATGCGTCTGTTGACCGCTGCCGTTGCAACGCTCACCCTGGCTCTCGGCGCCCAGTTCGCCAATGCCGCCCCGATCGAAATCAAGTTTTCCCACGTCGTCGCCGAGAACACCCCGAAAGGCAAGATGGCTACCCGCTTCAAGGAGCTGGTCGAGCAGCGCCTGCCGGGTAAGGTCAGTGTCTCCGTGTTCCCGAACTCCCAGCTGTTCGGCGATGACAAGGTGCTGGAGGCGATGCTGCTCGGCGACGTGCAGATGGCCGCACCGTCACTGTCCAAGTTCCAGAAATACACCCCGGCGCTGCAGATCTTCGACCTGCCGTTCCTGTTCAAGGATATGGCGTCTGTGGACCGCTTCCAGCAGAGTCCGGAGGGGCAGGGGCTGCTCGACTCGCTGCGTAAGAAGGGCTACGTCGGCCTCGGCTACCTGCACAATGGTATGAAGCAGATGTCCGCCAACAGCCCGCTGCGGGTACCGGCCGATGCCGCCGGCAAGAAGTTCCGTATCCAGACCTCCGACGTGCTGCAGGCCCAGTTCGAGGCGATCGATGCGGTGCCGCTGAAGAAGCCGTTCTCCGAAGTGTTCACGCTGATGCAGACCAAGGCGATCGACGGTTCCGAAAACCCCTGGTCCAACATCTACTCGAAGAAGTTCCACGAGGTGCAGTCCTACATCACCGAAACCAACCACGGTGTGCTGGATTACATGATCGTTACCTCCGCCGAGTTCTGGAACGGACTGGATGACGATGTGCGCGCCGAGGTGAAGAAATCCCTGGACGAAGCCGTTGCCTACGGTAACCAGATCGCTGCCGAACAGGCCGCGGCCGACCGTCAGGCGGTGATCGACTCCGGCCGTACCGAGGTGATCGAGATCACCGACGAAGAGCGCCAGAAGTGGGTCGATGCGATGAAACCGGTGTGGAGCAAGTTCTCCGACCAGATCGGTGAAGATCTGATCCAGGCGGCGCTGAAGGCCAACGAAGGCTGATCCGGAGCCACCACGCAGGCGGGGGCTGCGGCCCCCGTTTTCGTCGCGCACCGAGCAGGCGTGGCGGTATCGAGAACTGGCCGCACTCCCCCCGCGTCCCGCTGGGACGCCGGCAGCGGAAAGAGGTTTGTCATGGCATTACGTAATCTGGTCACCCAGATCGAGGAGGCGATCCTGTCGCTGCTCCTGGTGGGAATGACGTTTCTGGTGTTCGCCGAGGTGGTGGCCCGCTTCGGCTTCAACGCGGGTATTCACTGGGCGCAGGAGGCCACCCTGCTGATGGCGGGTTGGTTCGTGCTGTTCGGTGCTTCCTACGGGGTCAAGGTCGGCGCCCATATCGGTGTCGACGTGTTCGTCAAAATGCTACCGCGACCGGTGCATCGCGCCGTTACGCTGTTCGCGATCCTGCTCTGTCTCGGTTACTGCGGTCTCTTCCTCTATGGCTCCTGGGGCTATGTGATGAAGATGAGGATGATCGGTATCGAGATGGAGGATATTCCGCTGCCGAAGTGGATCTCCAGCACCATCCTGCTGATCGGTTTCGTCCTGCTGGCGCTGCGTTTTGCACAGTTGGGCTGGAAGGTGATCAAGGGCGAGGCGGAAGGGTTCCACTTCTCCGACGAAGCGGAGGAGAGCATGGAGCTGGCGCGCGAGCTGCAGCAGGACAGTGAGCGGAAGGAGGCACACTGATGACCACGGCGATGCTGTTTATCATGCTGTTTGCCTGCATGTTGATGGGGATGCCGATCGCGGTGGCGCTGGGTCTCTCCAGTGTGACGACGATCCTGCTGGGCGTCGATCGCACTGAAGCTGTTCGAGGCGACCACCTCGCACTACACGCTGCTGGCGATCCCGTTCTTCATCCTGTCGTCGGCCTTTCTCTCCACCGGCGGTGTCGCCAAGCGCCTGATCAACTTCGCCGTCGATGCGATCGGTCATGTGCGCGGCGGTCTGGCGATGGCCTCGGTGATGGCGTGCATGCTGTTCGCGGCCGTTTCAGGTTCCTCGCCGGCCACGGTGGCGGCGATCGGCTCCATCGTCATTGCCGGCATGGTGCGCTCCGGCTACCCGGAGTCGTTCGGCGCCGGCGTTATCGCCAATGCCGGGACGCTGGGGATCCTGATCCCGCCGTCGATCGTCATGCTGGTCTACGCGGCGGCCACCGAAGTGTCGGCGTCGCGCATGTTCATGGCGGGCTTTATCCCGGGCATCCTGATGGGCGTGCTGCTGATGGTGGCGATCTATATCGCCGCCCGGGTGATGAAGCTGCCGGCGCAGCCGTTTCCGGGGTTCGTCCAGCTGGCGCGGTCGGGGATCATCGCCCTGGGCGGGTTGATGCTGATCGTCATCGTGCTCGGTTCCATCTATGGCGGTATCGCCTCGCCCACCGAGGCGGCCTCCGTAGCGGCGATCTACGCCTACCTGATCGCGGTGCTGGGTTACCGCGATATCGGGCCGTTGCGCGGCGTCGCCTGGCGCAAGCAGAACGAGGGACTGGGGTTCGCCGTGGTACGTAACAGTGTGCAGATGCTGCTGGCGCTGCCGCGCTCGATCTGGCATCCGGAGGTACGCAAGGTGCTGGTCGACGCCGCCAAGGTGTCGATGATGCTGCTGTTCATCATCGCCAACGCGATGCTGTTCGCCCATGTGTTGACCACCGAGCGGATTCCGCACCAGATCGCCGAAGTGATCGTGCAGTGGGGC
>QKGH01000073.1 GCA_003250495.1 Marinobacterium sp. | reverse complement strand
GGTGATCGCGTCGCGGTCCGGCTCGCCTTCGGTCAGGCAGTGTACGGTATCGCGCATCATCAGCGGCGGCTCGGCCGGGTTGATGATGATGATCGCCTTGCCCTGCTGGGCGCCGCCGACCTTCTCCACGGCACCGGCGGTGGTGCGGGTGAACTCGTCGATGTTGACACGGGTACCCGGTCCAACGGAGCGGGAGGAGACGGTGGCGACGATCTCACCGTAGGCCACCGGCTGCACGCGGGACACGGCGGCGACCATCGGGATGGTCGCCTGGCCACCGCAGGTGACCATGTTGACGTTCATCTCCAGGTTCTTGGCGTGGTCGGCCAAATTCACCGGCGGTACGCAGTAGGGCCCGATGGCGGCCGGCGTCAGGTCGATCATGATCACCCCCAGCTCGTTCAGCTTGCGGCTGTTCTCGGCGTGAACATAGGCGGAGGTGGCGTCGAAGGCGACGCGGATATCGTCCTCGAGCACCTTGTCGAGGATACCGTCGACACCCTCGGCGCAGGTCTTGATCCCCATCTCGCGGGCACGCTTGAGCCCCTCGGACTCGGGGTCGATGCCGACCATCCACACCGGCTCCACCCACTCGGAGCGCTGCATCTTCATCAGCAGGTCGGTGCCGATGTTACCGGGGCCGATGATCACGGCTTTCAGTTTTTTGGACATAATTTCACCCTGCAGAAAATTGGACTCAGATAAAGCGCACCGATGCGCTGCCGATGCCGCCGATGCTGACGCTCATGTAGTCGCCGGCCTGGACCGGTTCCAGCGGTACCAGCGAACCGGACAGGATCACCTCACCCGCCTTCAGCGGGATACCGAACTGACCCAGCTGGTTCGCCAGCCAGGCCACGCAGTTCACCGGACTGCCGAGTGCCGCGGCACCGGCACCGGTGGAGATCAGCGTGCCGTTCTTCTCCACCACCATGCCGCAGGTGGCGAGATCCACCTTGCGCGGGCTGACGGCGTTGTCGCCGAGGATGAACAGACCGCAGGAGGCGTTGTCCGCCACCGTGTCCTGGATCTTGATCTGCCAGTTCTCGATGCGCGAATCGACCACTTCGAAACAGGGCATGACGCACTCGGTCGCCGCCAGCACATCGGCCGCGGTCAGGCCGGGGCCGATCAGGTCGCGTTTCAGGATGAAGGCGATCTCGCCCTCGGCCTTGGGCTGGATCAGCTGCTCGCTGATCGGCATCTCCTGGCCCTGGCTGTACGCCATCTTGTCGGTCAGGTAGCCGAAGTCGGGCTGGCCGACCTTCAGCATGTTCTGCACCGCCTTCGAGGTCAGGCCGATCTTCTTGCCGATGATCCGCTCGCCGGCTTCGATACGGCGCTCCACCATGCGCAGGGAGATGTGATAGGCATCCTCGATGCTGATATCGCTGAAGCGCTCGGTCAGCGGTTTCAGCGTGGTGCGGTTGGTCAACGCGGCGTAGAGCTCGTCACCACAGGCTTGAATCTGTTGGATATCCATAGTGCTCTTCTTCATGTTCAATCAGGATTGGTCCGCTTCCGCGAGGAAGTCGGACACCAGTCGGGCAAAACGGGCGGAGTGTTCGATCTGGGTCCAATGGCCGCAGTGACCGAAAACGTGCAGCTGGGCGTTGGGGATCCACTGCGCCAGCGTCAGGCTGTTGCTGAGCGGAATCACCCGGTCTTCACGGCCATGGATCACCAGCGCCTCGTGGGGCAACGCACGGATCGCCGCCTCGCTGCAGGCCAGCGCATCGACCCAGCGCTGGCGCGGAGCCGGGAACATCGCCGCGAACGACTCCTGGAACCCGGGACGGATACTGGCCTGGTAACGCAGCTCGGCCAGCTCGTCGCTGACCAGGTTGCGGTCGTAGGCGAAGATATCGAGCAGTTGGCGCATCGCCTCGAACGAGGGCTGATAGCCCCAGACCGCGTCCAACCCCTCGGTGAGCGGGAAGGCAACGCCGGCACTGCC
>QKGH01000384.1 GCA_003250495.1 Marinobacterium sp. | reverse complement strand
AGAACCACGTTATTCACGAGGACGGTTCCAATCAGTAGAGCGATCAATTCCATAGCGTACTTCCTCAACTGCTGTCGGCCCGTCGGGCGGACGATGGCTGTCTGAGAAAGCGGATTGCACCAAATATGCCATGGGTAAGTGGTTGAAATATAAAGATATGGGCCGACAACTACCTGTTTGAATGGCGACATTGTTGTTTTTGTCACATCCCGGTGCAGCGCTGCACTGTTAAGTGTCATCTTTCTTACATTGACCCTTTTACTTGTGTGTGATTACTTATATAAAGTGCTCAGAAGGGGTGGCGCATTAATTGCTAAAAGCCTGTAGTCCTGTCATTCGAGGAGCTGAAAGATGGCTAAAGATGAACAGCCAGCCGCACCGGGCGGTAATGCCGAAGCGGATAACAATGAGCTGTTGCAGGGTCTGCCCGCCAGTGTGTTCTTCCAGGCTGTGGAGCATTCGCCGGTGGCGATCTCCATTACCGACCTCAACGCCAATATCCTCTATAGCAACCGGGCCTTCACCAAGGAGACGGGATACGCATCGACCGAAGTGATCGGGCGTAACGAGTCGGTACTGTCCAACCGCAACACGCCGCGCCTGGTGTACGACGCCCTGTGGGGACGCCTGAGACAGCACAAGCCCTGGTCCGGGGTGCTGGTCAACCGGCGCAAGGATGGCAAACGCTACCTGGCGGAGCTGATGGTGGCACCGGTTCTCGATGACGATAACGAGCCGATCCACTACCTTGGCATGCATCGCGACGTGACCGAGCTCTACGCCCTCGAACAGCGGGTGCAGAACCAGAAGGCGATGATCGAAAACGCCGTCAATGCCGCCAACGTGGCGATGGTGCTGCTCGACGACGACAACCAGATCGTACTCGACAACCTGGCCTACAAAACCCTGGCGGCCGACCTGCGCCCGCAGGAGCCGAGTCACGTGATCCTCGCCGCGTTGCAGGATGAGATGGGCGAGCGGCTGCAGGTGATCCGCGAGCGCGGCCTGAGCTTCCAGGGCCACGAGATGCAACTCGATATCGGCCGCAAGCGCAACGCGCGCTGGTTCTCGATCGACGGCAGCATGATCGAGATCGGCGACGAGTCCGCCGACTCCTTCTTTGCCCAGCCCGAACGGCGCTACCTGCTGCTGGTCATCAACGATGTCACCGAACTGCGCAAGCGCCAGCATGCCGAGAAGATGAACGCCCTGAAGCTGCTGATCGCCGAAGAGGAGGCGTTGCAGAGCATGCGCGAAGCGCTGAACGGCGCGCTGTTCAAGTTCCAGCGCCCGCTGAACCTGATGAACGCCGCCGTGCGCATGCTGGAGCAGCGCAAGGGTGACGAGCATGCGCTGACCGACCAGGTGTTGCTGGCGTTGAAGGAGGCGATCGACGCCGGTAACGACGCCCATTCGACGCTGGAAAAAGCGGTTCCGCGGGAGCACCCGGGGGTCAAGAGCAGCATCAACATGAACGAGCTGCTGCGCAACGTGCTGGAGCTGTGTACCTCCGATCTGCTGCGCTACGGCATCCTGGTGGACTGGCGGCCGCCGCTGCACATCCCGGCGATGACCGGCTACTCCAGCCGGCTGCACAGCCTGTTCAAGCAGCTGGTGGACAACGCCGTCGAAGCGATGGCGGGCAGCGGTTCGGCGCGGCGCGAACTCAATATCGTGGCGCGGGTCGAGGGGGGCGACATGGTGGTTACCATCTCCGATACCGGTCCCGGTATTCCCGAGGAGAATCGCACCCGGGTGTTCGAGCCCTTCTTCAGCACCAAGCCGCATACCAATCAGGGTGCCGGTTACGGCATGGGGTTGACGATCGTGCAGGAGATCGTCGCCGAGCATCTGGGGACCGTCCATGTGGATCCGCTGTATCAGGAGGGGTGTCGAGTCTGCGTCCACCTCCCCCTGAGTACTGGACGGAGTTGAGAGGATGATGATGTCAACCACGCCAGGGATTTTTACACCGCGTAACCGTTCGGAACTGCTCGACCGTCAACTCAGTGTGCTCAGTATCGTCTGTCGTACGCTGATCCGTTCCCTCGACCTCAATGCCAGTCTGGAAGAGCTGCTGAAGGTGCTGCATGTCGAGGGGGGGATGAAACACGGTCTGGTGGCGCTGGTGGACCCGGAGCTGGGCGAACTCTGTGTCAGTGCCGTTCACAGCAGTTCGGAGATGGTGCAGCAGGCCAAAAGCGCCGTGCGCTACCGCAAGGGTGAGGGGATCGTCGGCTCGATTCTGCAGAGCGGACATCCGGTGGTGCTGATGAAACTGGCTTCCGAGCCGCGCTTTCTCGACCGCCTGGCACTGTATGACTGGGAGGCGCCGTTCATCGGCGTGCCGCTGAAGGACCAGAGCGGCGAGGTGATCGGGGTGCTGTCGGCGCAGCCGGCATCGGAGCTGGAGGAGTTTCTGCCCGACGAGTCGCGCTTCATGGAGATGGTGGCGAACCTGATCGTGCAGTCGGTCCGTCTGCTGGCCCAGGTGCAGACCCAGCAGCGTAACCTGGCGGACGAGCGCGATGAGCTGCGCCGTACCGTGCGCGGCAAGTTCGGCTTCGAAAACCTGATGGTCGGCCACACCTCGGCGATGAAGCAGGTGTTCGACCAGATCCGTCGCGTCGCGAAGTGGGATACCACGGTGTTGATTCGGGGGGAGTCGGGCACCGGTAAGGAGCTGGTGGCCAGCGCGATCCACTACAACTCGCCGAAGGCGCATAACGCCTTCGTCAAGCTGAACTGCGCGGCGCTGCCGGAAAACCTGCTGGAGTCGGAGCTGTTCGGTCACGAAAAGGGGGCGTTCACCGGGGCGGTGAAGATGCGCCAGGGGCGGTTCGAGCAGGCCGACGGCGGTACCCTGTTCCTCGACGAGATCGGCGAGATCTCGCCGCTGTTCCAGGCCAAGCTGCTGCGCGTGTTGCAGGAGGGCGAGTTCGAGCGGGTGGGGGGTAACCGTACCATCCGCGTCAACGTGCGCATCGTTGCCGCCACCAACCGCGACCTGGAGCGGGAGGTGCGCGAGGGTAAGTTCCGCGAGGACCTCTATTACCGCCTCAATATCATGCCGATCAACCTGCCGCCGCTGCGTGAGCGTAACGCGGATATCCCCGAGCTGTGTAACTTCCTGCTCGACAAGCTGTCGCAGAACCAGGGGCGCAAGCTGAGCATTACCGACGGCGCGATACGCGTGCTGATGGGGCACAGCTGGCCGGGCAACGTGCGCGAGCTGGAGAATGTCCTCGAGCGCGCGGCGATCATGACCGAGGATGGCAACATCGAGCCGTCGATCCTGTCGCTGCAGGGGCTGGATGCGCCGCGCATGAGCGCCGCGCCCAGCCACAGCAGCTACACGCCGCCGGTGGTCGATAGCAATCCGGCCCTGGAGGTTGCCGATCTGGACGAGCGCGAACGGGTGATCGCGGCGCTGGAACAGGCGGGCTGGGTGCAGGCCAAGGCGGCGCGGTTGTTGAACATGACACCGCGGCAGATCGCGTACCGTATCCAGACCATGAATATCGACGTGAAGAAGATCTGAGCGGTTCACGCGTAGCGCGTGAAGCGAACGGAGCAAACGGAGGGGGAGGATGCCGACAGCATCCTCCCCCTCTGCGTTATGTACAGGAGGTACGGTACTCCGCGAGCGCAGGGAAGCGCAGGAGCGGAGAGGTCAGGCGGTACGGTACTCCGCGAGCGCAAGGAGGCGCAGCAGCGGAGAGGTCAGGCGGTAGGGTACTCCGCCAGCGCAGGGAGACGCAGCAGCGGAGAAGAAGGGCTGCGGGTGCGGGGAGGTGCGGCAGCGAAAGTGGATAGGAGCCACGTTAGGTCGCAGCGGCACGGCGTGTATCGGGCAGGCGATGGCGGTGTGTCGGGTCGATAATGTCGGCATGCGCGCAGTCCGGCGCGGCGCAGGTGCCCGACCCGGCCGCGTGCGGTTGGCCGGGGCGGGGTGCCACAACCTGCTGTCGACGTCCGGAAAGCTGTGTCGGAGACGCGACAAAGCGCGGCGGTCTGTACCACAAGATACAAGAATATTCGTCCAATTTGCGAATAAACCGCTTAATAAACAGATAGTTAATCTGTGGCCCGTGGATTGCAATAACTCTGCAAGCAGGTGATCTGCATCTGACAACCGGCCCTAGGGTCAGCAGAGGAGTGAATCCGATGGAGTTGACAGTTATTAACGAAACACAGAGCGAAAGCAGTGGCGGTGGATGCTCATCCGGTTCATGCGGAAGCAGCAACGATCAACTCAGTCATCTGTCCGACGAGATCAAGCAGAAGGTACACAACCACCCCTGCTACTCGGAAGAAGCTCACCACTACTTCGCTCGTATGCATGTCGCCGTGGCGCCGGCCTGTAACATCCAGTGCCACTACTGCAACCGCAAGTACGACTGCGCCAACGAATCGCGCCCGGGCGTCGTGTCCGAGCTGCTGACTCCCGATCAGGCGGTCAAGAAGACCAAAGCGGTGGCGGCCAACATCCCGCAGATGACGGTACTCGGTATTGCCGGTCCCGGCGATCCACTGGCCAACCCGGAGCGCACCTTCGAGACCTTCCGTCGCCTCAGCGCCGAAGCGCCGGACATCAAGCTGTGCGTCTCCACCAACGGTCTGGCACTGCCGGATTCGGTCGAGGAGCTGGCCAAGCACAACATCGACCACGTGACGATCACCATCAACACCGTCGATCCGAAGATCGGTGCCCAGATCTACCCGTGGATCTACTGGAAGAACCGTCGTATCCGCGGCGAGAAGGGCGCCCAGATCCTGATCGAGCAGCAGCAGAAAGGTCTGGAGATGCTGGTCGCGAAGGGGATCCTGGTCAAGGTCAATTCGGTGATGATCCCGGGGGTCAACGACGACCACCTGAAAGAGGTGAGCCGCATCGTCAAGCAGAAGGGTGCCTTCCTGCACAACGTGATGCCGCTGATCGCCGAAGCCGAGCACGGCACCTTCTACGGAGTCATGGGTCAGCGCGGCCCCTCCAACGAAGAGCTGATGGATCTGCAGGACGCCTGCTCCGGTGACATGAACATGATGCGCCACTGCCGTCAGTGCCGTGCCGACGCCGTGGGTCTGCTCGGCGAAGACCGCGGTTCCGAGTTCACCCTCGACAAGATCGACGCGATGGAGATCGACTACGAGGCGGCGATGAAGACCCGTGCCATCGTGCACCAGGGGATTGCCGAAGAGCTGGAAGAGAAGGAGCGTAAACGTGCAGCCCTGGCGGCCGTCAAGGTACCGAGCGGTCCGGCATCCGACAACAAGCACTTCCGTCCGGTACTGATGGCCGTGGCGACCAGTGGCGGCGGCGTGATCAACCAGCATTTCGGTCATGCCACCGAGTTCCTGATCTACGAAGCCTCCTCCAACGGCGTGCGTTTCATCAGCCACCGCAAGGTCGACCAGTACTGCATCGGCGATGACAGCTGCGGCGAGAAGGAGAGTGCGCTGGCCGGTAGCATCCGGGCCCTGTCCGGCTGCGAAGCGGTGCTCTGCTCGAAGATCGGTTTCGAGCCCTGGGGGCTGCTGGAAGAGGCGGGTATCCAGCCCAACGGCGAGCACGCCATGGAGCCGATCGAAGAGGCGGTGATGGCGGTGTACGAAGAGATGATCGCGACCGGTCAGCTCGATGAAGTCGCCGACAGCAGCAAAATGAGCGCGTAAGGAGGTCAGTCATGGCACTGAGTATTGTCGATAGCTGCGTCAACTGCTGGGCCTGCGTAGATGTCTGTCCCAGCGAGGCGATCTACGAAGCCACCCCGCATTTCATGATCAATGCGAACAAGTGTACTGAGTGCGAAGGTGACTACGCCGATCCCCAGTGTGCCAGCATCTGCCCGATCGAGGACACCATCCTCAACGCCGCAGGTGAGTCGATCAACCCGCCGGGTTCCCTGACCGGGATCCCGCCGGAGTTGATGGAAAAGGCGATGGCCGAAATTCAGGCCCGCTGAGGAGGCGATATGGCGCTGGTGGTGTTCTATGAAAAGCCCGGTTGTATCAACAACCGCAAGCAGAAAGCCCTGTTGGCGGGGGCGGGTCATCAGATCGATGCCCGCAACCTGCTGACCGAGGCCTGGACACCGGAGCGCCTGCGCGCTTACCTGGGCGAGCAGCCGGTCGCCCGCTGGATCAACTCCAGCCATCCGCAGATCAAGTCGGGCGCACTGGCGCTCGACTATGACGATCCACAAGCGGTGCTGGCACAGTTGTGTGCCGATCCGCTCCTTATTCGACGTCCGCTGATGGAGATCGGCGGACAGTACCTGCAGGGTTTCGATGCCGACCGGGTCGATCAACTGATCGGCTTGAGTCAGCGTCCCGAGGAGGATATCGAAACCTGCCCGCGCACTCATAGTGCCACCAGCTGCAGCAGCGGGGGTGCCTGATGGGAATGGCGGCGATGCAGGTACAGAACCGGTTTGAGCGATTGATGGCGGTCGCGGCGGGTGGAGAAACCGACCGTCATCTCGCTCACCTTATCCTGGCCCCCCGCGACGGGGTGGGCTGTCTGCCCCTGCGCCTGGGGCTTGGCCTGGAAGCCTTCCGCGCTCTGCTGAATCGCCACTTCACCGGTGCGGTGCAGTGGCTCGATCGCGAGCCGGATTATCTGCTGCTGACACGCAGCGCGATGCGCGAGGAGCTGCTGCAGCTGCGCACGGAGGAGTGGCAGGAGCTGGTCGACCTGCTGGAGCGCCACCGGCGTCCCGGTATCGAGTCGGCGCTGTCGCAGATCATCGCCGCCGGTTGCCTGGGTGGCGATCATCTCTGGCGCGACCTGGGTTTTCCCGATCGCGGCGTGCTGTCGGAGTTGATGCAGCTGGCCTACCCCGGGCTCAAGGCGCTTAACGACAAAGACATGAAGTGGAAGCGCTTCTTCTACAAGCAGCTGTGCGAGAACGGCGGCAGTTATGTCTGTCGGGCACCGAGCTGCGAACAGTGCAGCAGTTGGAGCGACTGTTTCGGTCCGGAGGTGTGAGCCGTGACGACGCCGAACACCCCGCTACTGCAACTGCGCGACTATCACCGGCTGACCAAACACCGTTTCGATGGCTATGCGCCGGGACCTGAGACCCTCGATTGGGACGATCAGCCCAACGTCTTCCGAACCTTTGCCGGTGCCAGCCGGCTGGAGCTGCCGTTGCCGCCCAGGGAGGCACGCCGTGAGCTGCCGTTCAGCGTGCTGCAGCGCGGCGGCGCACCGCTGCAGTCGCTGACGCTCGACAGCCTGGCGCTGTTCCTGCGTTACGCGGCGGGCCTGACGGCGTGGAAAGCCTACGGTCCGGAGCGCTGGCCGCTACGGGCCAATCCCTCCAGTGGCAACCTGCATCCGGGCGAGATCTACCTGCTGTTGCCCGCGACCGAGCAGTGGTCGGCCGGGGTTTATCACTACGATGTCTTCGAACATGCGCTGGAACAGCGCCTGGCACTGCCCGAACTTATGCTGTCAGGGTTTGCGCTGCCGGGACCGGTGCTGCTACTGACCAGCGTGCTGCAACGCGAAGCGTGGAAATATGGCGAACGGGCGTTGCGCTACTGCCTGCTCGACAGCGGCCATCTGCTC
>QKGH01000041.1 GCA_003250495.1 Marinobacterium sp. | reverse complement strand
CAATTATGAGAAAGGAAGCCGTCTGCCCGACGCCCGTTACCTGGCAGCCGTCGCCGACGCCGGTGCAGACATCCAGTATATTTTGACAGGAGAGCGCTCAGATACCTCGCTGCCGCGCCCCAATATCGAAGAGGCGGTGTTGCTGGAGGCGTACCGGATGTGCACCGAAACCAACCGTACCCATCTGCTGGCAGTGGGACAGGCGTTGGCACAACTGGTACCCAAGCCGATCAAAGGTTGAGGTGACACCGAGCGGCCGATTGCCGGGGGAGTGCAAACTGATGGTTCCGCTCTGGGACAGCGGGATGTAGCGGGATGTAGCAAGAAAAACCTCTTCAACAGACGGCGCGGGAGCGGCCAGGCGGCCGCCCCACACCAAATCCGTTATCTCAGCCTTCGATCGCTTCGCAGGCTTCCAGCGTGTTCTGCAGCAGGCAGGCGATGGTCATCGGCCCGACACCGCCCGGTACCGGCGTGATCGCCGAGGCTTTCTCGTAGGCGGAATCGAAGTCCACATCCCCCACCAGTTTGCCGTTTTCGAGACGGTTGATACCCACATCGATCACCACGGCGCCCGGCTTCAGCCATTCACCCTTGATGAACTGCGGAATACCGACCGCGGCGATGACGATATCGGCCTGCGCCAGCTCGCCGGGCAGATCCCGGGTCTTGGAGTGGCAGATGGTCACGGTGGCCCGCTCCATCAGCAGCTCCAGCGCCACCGGCCGACCGACGATGTTTGAGGCCCCGACCACCACCGCCTTCTTACCCATCGGGTCGATGCCGTAGGCTTTCAGCAGGCGCATGCAGCCGTAGGGGGTGCAGGGACGCAGCGTCGGCGCCTTGCCGGCCAGACGGCCCAGGTTGTAGGGGTGGAAGCCGTCCACATCCTTTTTCGGGTCGATCCGCTCGATCACCGCCTGCACGTCGATCTGTTTCGGCAGCGGCAGCTGCACCAGGATGCCGTGGATCTGCGGGTCGGCGTTGAGCTTGTCGATCAGCGCCAGCAGCTCCTCCTGGGAGGTGGAGGCCTCGAGACGGAAGTTCTGCGACAGGAAGCCGACCTCTTCGCAGGCCTTGACCTTGCTGCCCACGTACACTTTGGAGGCCGGGTCTTCGCCCACCAGCACAACGGCAAGACCGGGAGCCGGCAAACCGGCAGCGCGACGCGCCTCCACCTTGGCGGCAATCTCTTTACGCAGCTCGGCGGCCACCGCCTTGCCATCGATTCGCTTGTCGTTCATCTGGATATCGCTCACGCTTCTCTCCTCCGCTATCCCGCTCACCAATCAAGGCGGCAAGTTTACGCCGCCACCGGGCAGGATCAAGCGTCAGTCGTCGCTGAGGGAAAAATCGGGCCGGGGGCGGCTGAACAGATAGCCCTGGGACTCGTCGATACCGAGCGCTTCGACCACCGCCTGCACCTCGGCGCAATGCACGAACTCCGCAATGGTCTTGATACCGGTGTTGCGGGCGAAGAACGCGATACCACGCACGATCTCGTAGCTGATCCGGTCATGGTGGATGTCGCGGATATACTTGGAGTCGATTTTCAGCACATCGATATCCAGCTCCAGCACACGCTCGAAGTTGGAGTATTCGGTGCCGAAATCGTCGATGGCGAGCCGGTAGCCGCGCTGCTTCAACTGCTGCAACTGCCGGATCTGGTCATGCTTGCCGTTGCTGCTGACCCCTTCCAGCAGTTCCAGCATCACCTGACGCGGCTCAATCGCATACCGCTCCACATAGTGATCGAGAAAATCGGCCAGGTAACCGAGCGCCAGGTCCTCTTCGGTGATATTGATCGAGATCTGCCGCGCCGTACCGGCGATCGCCTGCAGGGCCCCGGCGATCACCGCCCGCGTGATCGCCGGCATCAGGCCGCATAACTTGGCGATATCGAGAAACTGGTCCGGCGTGGCGATGCCCTGCTCGTCCTCGAGACGCACCAGCACCTCCCACTTCTCTATCGCGCCACTGCGGTTGTTGCGGATCCCCTGGTACCAGGGCTTGATACCGCCACTGGCCAGCGCGGCGTGCAGGCGGGTGTTCCACTGGATATAGTCGTTTCGCTGCCGGCCATCGACCGTTTCAACCCGGTTGTCGTAGATGAAGAAGCGGTTCTTGCCCATCTGCCGCGAGCGTTTGAGCGCCTTCATCGCCTGCCGCTGGCAATCCGCGCCGCACCCGACACCGATATTGAACGTCATATACAGGGAGAGTTGGTCGATCCACAGCGGTTCGGCCCGGAAACACTGCTGCAACCGCGCCACCTCGCTGTGCAGCTGATCCTGGCGCCATTGCGGGTAGAGAATCGCGAACTCATCGGCACTGGTGCGGAAAACCGTGGCGCCCTCCGGAGCAAACAGCCTGAGCCGTTCGGCCACACCGCACAGCAGCTTGTCGCCGAAACCGAGCCCGTACAAGGTATTGAGGTAACTGAGATTATTCAGGTTCGCCAGTACCAGCACCTGGCACGCCGACTTGGTCAGCGCCTGTTCCAGGCTGACGCTGTTCGACAATCCGGTCAGCCGATCCTGTTCCAGTAGCCGTAACGCATGCTGGCGCTCGCGCTCCAGGCTCAGCTGATGCTCTTCGTGCAGCAGCGCGATGCTGATCAGCGCCGCAACCACCTCCAGCAGCTGTTTATGGAATTCGGAAGGCTGACGCTGCTCGAAGGAGGTCAAGGCAAAGGTGCCGACGGCTTGGCGTTGCGCATCGTAAACCGGATGCGACCAACAGGCGCGGACGTTGAAATCGAATGCGAACTGACGCAGGTTGGCCCAGCGCGCATCGTCGACGGCGTTGCAGACATACACCGGGCGATTGCTGTAGATCGCATTGCCGCAGGAACCACTGCCGGGCCCCGGTCGCAGGCCGTTCAGACGCCCGACCCCCTCGGCGGGAATGGTCGGTGCGGAGCGCACATTCAGCAGGCCGGTGGCGTTATCCAGATGCATGTAGCTGGCAACGGCACGCGGGACCAGCGCCTCTGCCAGCAGGCAGGCCCGGTCCACCACACGCTCACGGCTGGCGCCCTCGACAATCAGACGAAACACCGACTGCTGCAGCTCCAGAATATGCCCGAACTCCTCCGGACTGATCGCCACAGTAGTTTCGTTCATAGGGGGCTCGTTCCTTAGTCCCAGGTTAAGATCGACTCGACCTATACTACTAACCCATGCGTACAGGGCGGGCGTTCAAACCGACACTGACCCCGTTGCCACTACTCACAGACTACGGTCAACCGTTGGCGCTGCGTTGACTGAGCCATTCGGATCTTCCCGCCCCGATGACACGCGACGGCCCAACCGTCCGCCCTAGATCCTCTCATGCCGTCCGCACCAGCTCAACTCCCCACCGACAATACGGCCATCCGACTCTGGCGGCTTCGCATCGACAGCGAAACGCCCCCAAACGCCATCAGCCACGCAGCTCCCCAAGCTAATTCACGCTAGGATTCGGCTTTTTCATACGCATAGCCGAAGTCGATCGGCGGCGACGTAACGGCAATATATTCAAAGACCTCGTCGCCATCATTGAGCAGGCCGTGCACATCGCCAGCCGCAAACCTGACGACATCGCCGGCGACAAACCGTCTCGTCCGCTCATGCTCCAGCAGCAGGAGGCCAGCGCCTGACTGGGCGCACCAGATCTGCTCGGATACCTCGTGCCGGTGCCGCGGCTGGGCTACGCCGACCGCCACCCTCACCCGGGTAATGGTTACCTGCGTGGAGGAGGCGTTATGGGGTGACAGCAACTGGAAAGATTGCACGCCGGGGTTCGACAACACGGAGATTGTATCTTTATCGATGAATTCCACTATCTATCCCTCTAACGATCAACGCGGCTCAAGGTCCATCTCCAGTCGATCTCAACATTATCGGGCGGCAACCACGCCCTACTTCCGAAACATGCCGGAAAATCCACCGCTGGTCAGGGCACCAATGTCAGCCAGGGCCAAGTAGGGACTGACACCCCGCCTGTCGGTCGCCAGGTAGCGCGGCTCCCAGACCGGATCGAACTTCTCCTTGAACTTCCTGAGGCCTTCGAAGTTATAGAAACGCTTGCCCCGTTTGTAGACGAGCATTCCGAAGCGGTCCCATAGCGGCGCGGACGCCCGCTCGGTCAGCCCGGAAAGCGGCGCCATTCCCAGGCTGAACCAGGCGTAGCGCTGTGCTTTCAACGCCAGCATCAGCTCGATAAACAGGTAGTCCATCGTGCTGTTATCCGCGCTGTTGCGGTGGCGCATCAGGTCGATGGTGGCGGTATGGCGGGTTGCCGTTATCAGCACATTGGCAAAGGCGCTGAGTTGGCCATTTTGACGTACCACGGCGATGGGACAACGGCCAAGATAGTCACGATCGAAAAAGCCCAGCGAAAAGCCTTTTTCACGCACCCCCTTATCGCTAAGCCACTCATCCGAGATCGCCTGCAACTGATCCAATAAGCTAGCGTTATGGGGCGGAGAGAGCAGCTCGAACGTCAGCCCCTCCCGTTTGGCGCGATTGTGGGCGTGGCGCAGCTTGGCCCGCTTCGCTCCCTCGAGGGCGAAATCGGAGAGGTCGACCAGCGCCTCCTCTCCCAACTTCAGCAGCGCAAAATTGGCGTCGATATAGTGGTGCATGGTGGCTCGATGGATCTGGTAGAACGCCGCGTGCCCCTGCTCGCGCGACGCCTGCGCCTTGAACTCCCAGATCAGGTCGACAATCTCCTGCTCATCCTTTCCGACAGGATCGCCCATCGCGACCCAGCTCGTTCCGCGGACATCGAACATCACGAACGCCTGCTTGCTGTCCGAGAACATCAACGCCTTATCGCCGGTCAGGGCAAAATTGGCATCCGGACTGTTTTGCGAGTCGATGACACTGACGGCACGCTCCAGATCCGCTTGCGAGGGGGGCACAGGCCGATACCGCGGCGCGCGGATGGCAACCAGGAGGTAGATCAGCATAAAGGTCGTGCCGGCAATGACCGCCGTGCGCATCCCCCTCGGCGCCTGTTCGTTGATGGCAAATTGCCACCACAGCTCATGCTGATAGGGCGTTTGCTTGAAAGAGAAAAACAGCAGGCCGGTAAAGCACACCATCGCCGCGACGGTGACCAGCAGCCAGCGGATATCGGTCAACCCGGATAGCAAACGCGAGCGCCGGAAAAAACGATCGCGCGAAACAAAAATCAGCGCCAGCCCCAGGATCATGATGACCGCCCGATCGTAATCCAGCGTCTGGATCAGCGAGATCAATGCGCCGACCGAGAGCAAGCCCGCTGCCAGCCACAACGCCGCGCGTATGCGCTGCCACAGCGCATAGGAAACGACGATCAACATCGCGCCGAAGAGGCCGCCGAACCAGTGCGATATTTCGACGATCTCGACCGGGAACAGATCCTCCAGCAACGCCAGGGTCGCCGGGCTGACCGGCACCGAACTGCCCAATAGCAGCAGGACCCCGGCGATGAAGGTGATCCCGCTCAGGGCAAAGGGGGCGGCGATACCCAGCACGCCCGTCGTGATCCTGAGGGTTTCGTTCAACGCGCCCGACAACTCGCCGGCCTGCCGGCGGACGAGCAGAAAAGCCTCGCCGACAATCAGCAGTAAAATACCCAGCAGGAAAGGCGCGAGATAGTAGATCAGACGATAAGCGAATAACCCGGCCGTCACCTGCTCCAGCGGCATGAACGGCGCCAGCGCATTCAGCATGACCGCCTCGAACACGCCAACACCACCCGGTACGTGGCTCAACACGCCGATGACCAGGGCAATGGCGAAAATGGCAAGGAAGGCGGGAAAACCCAGCGCGCTGTCGGGCAGCAACAGAAACAGCGTAGCGCCGGCAAAACCGATGTCGAGAACCGAAAAGCCGATCTGGCCGACCAGTGTGGAACTCTCCGGCAACCTGAACGCCTGGCCACGCCATTGCAGCAAGCCCGAGTACCGACTGCGCAGCAACAAGGTAAAAAGGAACACGCTCAACAGCAACGCGCCTCCCCAGCGTACCCAGTCGGCAGGCCAGCCGACATAGCGCGCAAACAGATCCGGCTGCAAGACCAGTGCCCCCCCGCCCACCAGCACCTCACCGATCCCAAATCCCAGGGTGCAGAATGCGGTGATCAATGCGACCTCTGCCCCGCTCAGCCCCACTTTGGAATAGATGCGGTAGCGCACCGCGCCGCCGGATAACCAGCTGACGCCGATGGTGTTCGACAGCGCATAACCGATGAATGACGTGAACGCCACCAGCGGCATCGGTAAACGCCGTTTGATATAGCGCAGGGCCGACCAGTCGTACCCTATCAGGGCTAGATAGCCCCCGACGGTACACAGTGCGGCGAGGCCGATCTGCCGCCAAGGCATCGCCTGCAGCTGTAAACGCACCTGATGCACATCGACCGCATGCAGCGTGCGGTAAAGCACGACCACCCCAGCGATAAACAGGCCAAAAACGATCAGCGTGGAGCCACGCTGGCGTAGCCACTCAACCACTGTCCTGTTGGCAGTGCCGGCCGCTATCGCCTGGTTAACCTCATCTGAACTCACGCAAATCCCCGCTCGAATAGGTAGATCGACACGCCTCGGACAACACCTCGACCCGCTTAGCGCTTACAGATTCACAACTCAGATACCCCCCTGAAGATTTCGTTCGCCGGGGGGCCGCATCGAACACGCCTAAATTGCAGGGTCGAGAGGAGGTAAAGCAGCCCCGTTCCAGTGAGCTCGCCTCGCCCATCAGTGCAGCATAGGAGGAACGAGCATACGTGGACAACACTATACCGGTCGCCAGAGGAGGAAGAGGAGCAGCTGCCAAGGTGGGGCTACAGCGTAGCTGAATGTCATGGCGCGTAAACCTATAGGTTCACGACCTTTAAGGGAGAAGGTAAGCGGAAAAACCTGCGGGATCATACAACATTAAACCTTAGGACACTAAGCCTTGAGAAACTAAGCCTTGAGACATTAAACCTTGTGATATTCAGCCTCCTAAAGGACCTCAGCTGTCAGGCGGCCGAGGTACGCGGCGAGTCATGGTTCCGAATAAAATTTTAGCAAGCCGTTACCCCTATAGATTCTCCAATGATCCGTCATGACTTATTAAATCACTTAGTCGCTATCTGTTTTGATCCGAACTTGTACCCCATGATCGCCAAAAATATTGCCTATAAATAGAACGACGCCAATGACTAGACTCGATCTCCTCGAAGCCCAGCAAAGATAACAGCGACACCACGACTCCAAATAGGAAAAACACTACTACCAGAAAGCCAATCATATTTTTTATAGTTTTACCGATGATTGGCTTGGCATTATCTTCTACATTAAAACCAATAATTAACACCAGCATCGATATTTGATAAGGTAAAATTGTGATTAATGATAAAATTTTATAGTTCAGTGCCATACTTAAGCTTCCGAAAAAATCGTATCACAACCAATTAAAAAAGTAGCAGGACTTATTAACAAATCGTTTGATTACCTTATTTAAAAAATAGCTAATCAAAGGTTAAAAATAGCTCCTTATCATACTCCGGTGCATCTGGCGCAAATACTTTCACATATGCAGCTATTGGTTCCGCTCCATTAAAACCAAATACAACCGGCCTATAATTACT
>QKGH01000463.1 GCA_003250495.1 Marinobacterium sp. | reverse complement strand
CGGAGCCTCTCCGGACGAAATCCCGCTTACGCCAATACCAGATTATCCCGGTGCACCAGCTCCGGCTCGCTGACAAAACCCAGCAAGTCGACTATATCCCTGCTCGGATGACCGATGATGCGCTCGGCATCCTCGATACCGTAATTGACCAGACCGCGGGCGATCACCCGCCCCTCTTCGTTCTGCATCAACACCATCTCGCCACGGGAAAAATCGCCCGACACCCGCCGCACTCCGGCCGGCAACAGACTCTTTCCACCCGCCACCAGCGCCCGCACTGCACCGCTATCGAGCACCAGCACTCCCTTGGCCTGCAGATGTGCCGCAATCCACTGCTTGCGCGCTGCCATCGGCTCGCGCTCCGGCACCAGCAGCGTCCCCAGCCGCTCGCCGGCAAACAGCCGCAACAGCACATTGCGCTCGCGCCCGCTGGCGATCACCGTCAACGCTCCGGAACGGGCCGCCAGCCGCGCCGCGCGCACCTTGGTCGCCATACCACCACGCCCGAGCCGGCCGCCACCGCCCGCCATTGCCACCAGCCGCTCATCGTCGGCACGCGCCTCGTGTACGAACGGCACATCGGGATTGGAGCGCGGATCCGCTTCATACAACCCCTGCTGATCGGTCAGCAACACCAGCACATCCGCTTCGATGGCATTGGCAACCAGCGCCCCCAGGGTGTCGTTATCGCCAAAGCGGATCTCGCTGGTCACCACGGTATCGTTCTCGTTGACCACGGCAATCACACCCAGCTCGATCAGCGTGGACAGGGTGGCACGGGAGTTCAGGTAGCGTTTGCGACTGGAGAGGTCGTCATGAGTCAGCAGAATCTGCGCGGTTTGCAGGCCATGGCGCTTGAAGCTGGACTCGTAGGCCTGCACCAACCCCATCTGACCCACCGCCGCCGCAGCCTGTTGACGATAGACTTCCCTGGGGCGCTCGTGCCAGCCCAGGCGCTGCATCCCCTCGGCAATGGAACCGGAGGATACCAGGACGATCTCGACACCGGACTTACGCAACTGCGCCACCTGATCGACCCAGTGGGCGATGGCATCGAGATCCAGCCCTCGCCCATCATTGGTCAACAACGCACTTCCAATCTTGATGACCCAGCGCCCAGGCTTGGCCAGACTCTCACGACCCGCTGTCACTTCACGCTACTCCAGACCGACACACCAACCACACACTTCTGCGCATTCACTCCACCCGGTCAGCGGACCCACTCGACCTCGACGTCGTAATCGTCGTCATCGAAGTCGTCATCCCAATCATCGCCCTCTTCACGCCGCGCGCGCGCTTCGGCACGCAGACGCTCCAGGTTCTCCCGCGCTTCTCGGTCGATGATGGCGCGGGTTTCCGCCTCCTGCTCCAGCAGGGCAGGATCTTCGACTATCGCCGCCGCACGGGCATCGAGGAAGTCCTGCAGATCATGCACCAGCGGCATCAACCCCTCTTTGTTCAGGGCCGAAATCCGATACACCGGACCTTCCCACCGCAGCGCATCGATAACCGCCTGACAGGCCTCGTCGCGCACCTCGTCAACCAGCATATCGAGCTTGTTCAGCACCAGCCAGCGCGGTTGCTCGGACAGAGTTTTGCTGAATTTCTGCAGCTCTTTCACCGCCGTCGCCGCCGCTTCGGCCGGCGTCGTTTCATCCCAGGGCGCCATGTCGACCAGGTGCAGCAGCACACGGTTGCGGGCCAGATGCTTGAGGAAGCGGATCCCCAGGCCAGCACCTTCCGCCGCGCCCTCGATGATGCCGGGGATATCGGCCACGACGAAGCTACGATGCGCCTCGGTCCGTACTACCCCCAGGTTCGGCACCAGCGTGGTGAACGGGTAGTCCGCCACCTTGGGCTTGGCCGCCGAGATCGAGCGGATCAGCGTGGATTTACCGGCATTGGGCAACCCCAGCAACCCTACGTCTGCCAACACTTTAAGCTCCAGACGCACGTTACGCAGTTCACCAGCCGACCCTTTCGTGGTCTGCCGCGGCGCCCGGTTCACACTGCTCTTGTAGCGCGTGTTGCCGAGCCCGTGGAAACCGCCCTGCGCGATCTTCTCGCGCTGCCCGATCTGGGTCAGATCCGCCAGCACCTCATCGGTGTCGATATCCACCACCGTGGTGCCGACCGGCACCTTCAGCACCATATCGTCGCCCTTGGCACCGGTACAGTTGCCACCGCGCCCGGATTCGCCGTTGCGGGCGTTGTAACGCCGGGTGAAACGGTAGTCGATCAGCGTGTTGAGACTCTCGTCCGCTTCCACGTAGATCGAACCGCCATCACCACCATCGCCACCATCCGGCCCCCCTTTCGGGATAAACTTTTCGCGCCGGAAGCTCATGCAGCCGTTTCCGCCCTTACCGGCCTCAACCGTGATCACCGCTTCATCGACAAATTTCATTGTTACCTCCCGAAAGGACTGTGCACCCACCTTCAAGCATAACGAACAGGGTGCACGAATAAAAAAAGCCCCGCCTTGGCGGAGCTTTTTTCACATTCAGCGTGCCGCTCAGGCAGGAACCACGCTGACGTATTTACGGTTGTTCGGGCCTTTGACCTCGAACTTGACCACACCGTCCGCCTTGGCAAACAGGGTGAAGTCTTTACCCAGACCAACGTTCTCACCAGCGTGGAACTTGGTACCGCGCTGACGGATCAGGATATTGCCAGCGATGACAGCCTGACCACCAAAACGCTTCACACCCAGACGTTTCGCCTGCGAGTCGCGCCCGTTGCGCGTAGAACCACCAGCCTTCTTATGAGCCATTGTTCAATCTCCTGTCTGATTAGCCACTGATACCAGTGATTTTCACTTCAGTGAACCACTGACGGTGGCCCTGACGCTTCATGTGGTGCTTACGACGGCGGAATTTGACGATGGTAACCTTGTCGCCACGGCCGTGGGATACGACCTCGGCAGCCACTTTGGCACCGTCAACGACCGGCGCGCCAACTTTGATGTCGTCGCCGTTGCCGACCAGCAGCACACGATCGAATTCAACGCTGGAGCCAGCTTCTGCAGCCAGTTTTTCCAGCTTCAGAGTCTGACCTTCCTGAACGCGGTACTGCTTACCACCGCTTACAATCACTGCAAACATTTAAGTTCTCCAATTTCGGCCTGTCCGGCTACTGGAAACGAAACCTGCTTCTAAGGGTTTAGGCACGACGGTCTCTACCGGCGGCACCCTATGACAGGGAGCGAATGTGGACAGGCTCAGGGCGCGGGATTTTACACAACTATGCCGTTTAGCTCAAGTATCGCGTTGGCTAAAAATCAACCCGCCGGTGCCTTCCTTGACACCCCCCGGGCTTCTCCCTAGCATGCGTCGAATCCTACATCAGCCGATCATAGCGCGCTCGCCATGCAGCCACATCAGCTCAACCCCTTGATTGAACCGCAATTCGATGCGGTGACCGACTTCATCATCAACCACCTCGGGTCGAATGTCCCGCTAGTGGAAAGCATCGGTCACTATATCGTCGAGAGCGGCGGCAAGCGGCTGCGTCCGCTGATGGTCCTGCTGGCCGCCAACGCCTGCGGCTACCAGGGGCAATCGCATATCCAGCTGGCGGCGGTGATCGAGTTCATCCACACCGCCACGCTGTTGCATGACGATGTCGTCGACAACTCCGAACTGCGCCGTGGCAATGCCACCGCCAACGCCAAATGGGGTAACGCCCCCAGCGTACTGGTCGGCGATTTCCTTTATTCGCGCTCGTTCCAGCTCCTGGTCGAGATCGGCGAGATAGAGATCATGCAGGTCATCTCCAACGCCACCACCGTCATCGCCGAGGGCGAGGTGCTGCAGCTGCTGAACCAGCGCAACCCCGATACCACCGAAGAGTCCTACATGAATGTGATTCTCGGTAAAACGGCGATGCTGTTCGAGGCCGCCACCGAATGTGGTGCCATTCTGGCCCGGGCCGAAACCGAACAGCGCGAAGCGTTACGCCTGTATGGCCGCCACCTGGGCATCGCCTTCCAATTGATCGACGATGTGATGGACTATCTCTCCAGCAGCGAAGAGATGGGCAAAAATGTCGGCGACGATCTGGCCGAGGGTAAAGCGACCCTGCCGCTGATCTACGCTCTGCGCGAGGGCGACGAGGCCCAGCGCAAACTGATCCGCGAGGCGATCCGCAAGGGTGGCCTGGACGACCTGCAGCCCATTCTGGAGATCGTGCGCAGCAGCGGGGCTATCGACTACGCCCGCAACCAGGCACAAGCCCAGGCCGACCAGGCGATCGCCGCACTGCAGGCGTTACCGCCCAGCAGCTTCCGCGACACCCTGACCGACCTGGCCAATATCGCGGTCAAGCGTAACGCCTGACCGCCACCGCCGCGGCGATCACTGACGGCGCAGACGGTAAACGATCTCACGGCGCTCGCCGCGCTTCGAGCTGTAGGGCTCCCCGGTCGCCATCCGCTCCACCACGAACGCCGGTTCGAACAGCCGCCGCACCTCGCATTCGTTCACCGCGAAGGGAGGGCCATCCTCGGCCTGGAACTCCAGCGTCACCAGCAGCATTTCGCATCCCGGAGCCAAACGCTGCTTCAGACGTTCGGCGTAGCGCTTGCGCATCGGCGCCGGCAACGCCACCAGAGCCGCCCGGTCGTAAACCGCGCCGACCCCCTCGAATACCTGCCAGGGCAGCTCGAACAGATCGCCGCACAACAGGACGATGCCGTCACGTTCGCGCCGGTGGTAGTTATCCACCGTCACCGCCGCAACCTCGACCCCCTGTTCGACGAAGAAATCGCGACAGGCGATATCGCTCAACTCGATCCCCAGTACCGGATGCCCCCGCTCGCGCAACCACAACATATCCTTGGATTTACCGCACAACGGCACCAGCACCTGCGTATCGGCCGCCAGACGCAACTGCGGCCAATATTCCTCCAGCCAACGGTTGGTCTGTACCTGGTGGAAACCGATCTCATCCTTTTCCCACCGCTCGTGCCAAAAGCTTTGTTCCATTCTTGTCCTACCTTTTATTATCGTCGCGACCCCATTTCATACAAATAAGCTGACACAGTCCGTGCCTGATCGCTACTGAATCGGTATAATCCTGCGCTATTCTGAAAAAATTGGCTGTGGATAACCAGTTTAACCCATGACAAGACCCTCATCTTTCGAACGTGAAGACCTGCTTAAATGCGGTCATGGCGAGATGTTCGGCCCGGGCAACGCCCAGCTGCCGGTAGACAACATGTTGATGTTGGACCGCATCGTCAACATTAACGCCGAAGGCGGCAAGTATGGCAAAGGCGAAATCATCGCCGAGCTGGATATCCGCCCCGACCTGTGGTTTTTCCAGTGCCACTTCCCCGGCGATCCGGTGATGCCCGGCTGCCTGGGACTGGACGCCATGTGGCAGCTGGTAGGCTTCTTCCTCGGCTGGCGCGGCAACAAGGGCCGCGGCCGCGCACTGGGCTCGGGCGAGGTCAAATTCACCGGCCAGGTGCTGCCGAGCGCGCACAAGGTGACCTACCATATCGAGCTGAAACGCGTCATCGAACGACGGTTGATCATGGGCATTGCCGATGGATCACTGTCGGTTGACGGCCGTGAGATCTACACTGCTAAGGATCTTCGTGTCGGCCTGTTCAGCCAGACCGACACCTTCTGATTCGGGACACCTGACCAACACCGGCCCGTCGCCGCCAGCACCAGCTGGAGCCCGGGCAAGGTCTGCGTATCCAAACAATGAGTTTGAGTAAGAGATAGAGAGGCTACACATGCGACGCGTCGTAGTGACCGGTATGGGGATCGTATCCTGCCTGGGCAATGATCAGGCAACGGTCCTGGAATCACTGAGAGAGGGGCGCTCCGGTATCAAATATCAGCCGGAATATGCCGAACTGGGTTTTCGCAGCCAAGTGGCCGGCAGTATAGACCTGGACCTTGATGAGTTGATCGATCGCAAACTGCGCCGTTTCATGGGCAACGCATCGGCTTACGCCTACGTGGCGATGAAACAGGCGATCGAAGACTCCGGCCTCAGCGAAGAGCAGGTCTCCAACGTCCGCACCGGCCTGATCGCCGGTTCCGGCGGCGCCTCCTCCGCCGATATCGTCGAGTCCGCCGACATCCTGCGTGAAAAAGGCGTGCGTCGTGTCGGCCCCTACCGGGTAACCCGCACCATGGGATCCACGGTCTCCGCCTGTCTGGCCACCCCGTTCAAGATCAAGGGCCTGAACTACTCCATCACCTCGGCCTGCGCCACCAGCGCGCACTGTATCGGCAACGCGATGGAACAGATCCAGATGGGCAAACAGGACGTTATGTTTGCCGGTGGCGGCGAAGAGGTGCACTGGTCGCTGACCGTGATGTTCGACGCCATGGGCGCCCTGTCCAGCAAGTACAACGATACCCCGGAGAAAGCTTCACGGGCCTACGATGCCAATCGTGACGGCTTCGTCATCGCCGGCGGCGCCGGTATGCTGGTACTGGAGGAGCTGGAACACGCCAAGGCACGCGGCGCCAAGATCTATGCCGAGCTGGTCGGTTACGGCGCCACCTCCGACGGCTACGACATGGTCGCCCCGTCGGGTGAAGGTGCCGTACGCTGCATGCAGCAGGCGATGGCTACGGTCGATGGCAGCATCGACTACATCAACTCCCACGGCACGTCGACACCGGCGGGCGACATCCAGGAGCTGAAGGCGATGAAGACCACCTTCGGCGACAAGATGCCCCCGGTCAGCTCCACCAAATCCCTGACCGGCCACTCCCTGGGTGCCACCGGTGCACAGGAGGCGATCTACTGCCTGCTGATGCAACAGAACGACTTCATCTGCGCCTCCGCCAACATCGAGGAGCTGGACCCGGAAGCCGAAGGGCTGCCGGTCGTTACCAGCCGCATCGATAACGTGAAGCTCGAACGTGTGATGTCCAACAGCTTCGGCTTCGGTGGCACCAACTCGACATTGGTGTTCCAGAAGTATCGCGGCTGAGCCTACGGCTCATGCTTATTCACCCGCGCTTCCGGCCGTAACGCCGGATAGCGGGTGAATAATCCCCCTTCCACAACCCTCTCCCCAGTAGATTTATCCCGCCACGTCGGACCTATCCGGCTACCCCATTATCCAGGCCCGACCTAACCGATCGTCAGCGATCTCTGCGATCACACCGCTATCGGGTTAAAAGGCGTGGCTGATCCCGAAGCGTAAGTTATTTGCATCGTAGGAGTAGATATCCACATTGGAGTGATTGCGTACATGCTCGAATATAATGCTGGGATGCACGCCAAAAAGCTTAAATCGCTTATGTGAAAAGGTGAGGCTGGCAACCGTTCGATTGTCCTGCCGAACCTTACCAAATACAGGATGCTCGTCCGCGTAACGCTGCCAACGCTGGCTCGCCCCCAACTCAATATACACACCCTGCAGCGCGTCAAAGCGCCTGCCGATCCGTCCACCCAGTGTTATGGCACGATAATCCAGATAACGCCGCTGAGTCCGATCCAGCTCCACGCCGGGCAACAGGGACAGCGACAGGCTGTCGCCCAAGCGCCACTTAAACCGCATATCCAGGTTCGAGCGCCAGCCGTCCCGGTAATCCAACTCGGTATAGTCCTGCCGCAGAGCCTGCCCACGAACCAGGAATGAGCTGTTTTTCTTCAGA
>QKGH01000132.1 GCA_003250495.1 Marinobacterium sp. | reverse complement strand
GACCAGCAACAGCCCCTCGTCGTCGGCGTAGTCGAACGCCAGGGTCAGGATGCTCTCCTGGGCCTCGTTCAGCTCCAGCAGCGCCGCCAGCAGTTGCGGCCCCATCTCGGAGATGCTGGTGCGCACCGGTATGCCGCGCTCGCCGAACAGATCCCAGAACGTCACGGGCGCGGCCTGCTGGGTATAGTGCTCGATGCCGATGCGGCCGACCCGCTCGTCGATCTTCGGGTGCGGCTTGCCGGCACAGCACAGGCCGGACAGGTCGCCTTTGACGTCGGCCAGGAACACCGGCACGCCGAGGCGCGAAAACCCCTCCGCCAGCACCTGCAGCGTCACCGTCTTGCCGGTGCCGGTGGCGCCGGCGATCAGCCCGTGCCGGTTCGCATAGCCCGGCTGCAGGGCGACCTGTACCCCCTCGCCACCACCGATCAGTAGATCCTGCGTCATCCCCGCCTCCCTTGTTAGCGGTTTCCGTTTAGCGGCGCCGCCCGTCAGCCGCGCCAGAACACCGGCGACAGCAGCACCATCACCGTCAGCAGCTCCAGTCGACCGAGGATCATCGCGAAGCAGAGGATCCACTTGGCGCTGTCCGGCAGCGGCTCGAAGTTGCCCGCCGGACCGATCACATCCCCGAGTCCGGGCCCCACGTTGGTCAGCGCCGTGATCGCGCCGGTGAACGCGGTCACGAAATCCACCCCGATCGCGGTCAGCGCCAGCGTCGTGGCGGCCAGGACGATGAAGAACAGGAAGGAGAACGCCACCGCCGAGGCGATGATATCCTCGGGGATCGATTTGCCGTTGTAGCGGATCGCGAACACGCCGCGCGGATGCACCAGCTTGCGCATCTGGTCGGCCAGGAACATGTAGGAAAGCTGGAAGCGGAACACCTTCATGCCGCCGCTGGTGGAGCCGGAGCAGCCGCCGATGAAGGTGACGATAAAGAACAGGCCGATACTGAATTCGCCCCACATGGTGTAGTCGGTGGAGGCGAAACCGGTGGTGGTGATGATCGACACGATGTTGAACGCGGCGTGGGTCAGCACGTCGAAGAAGGGGCGTTCGCTGGCGACCATCTGCTGCAGCGTCAGCAACGCCACCAGGAACACCACTATCCCCACGAAGCCCATCGCCTGCTGGTCCGCCAGCACCCGCAGGCGGCGCTGCGTGGCCAGCCGTACGTAGAGCATGAACGGCATGCTGCCGAGCATCATGAACAGCACCGAGATCCACAGGATAGCGTTGCCGAACCGCCCCATGGAGCTGTCGTCGGTGGCGTAACCGCCGGTGGAGACGGTGGTCATGGCGTGGTTGAAGGCGTCGAACGGGGTCATGCCGGCCAGCCAGTAACTGCCGACGCAGAGCAGCGAGATCACCAGGTAGACCGCCAGCAGGCTGCGCGCCATCTCATGGAAGCGCGGCAGCGACTTCTCCGACCAGTCGGAGGATTCGGTCTGGAACAGGCGCATACCGCCGACGCGCAGGAACGGCAGTACCGACACCGCCATGCCGATCACGCCGAGGCCGCCGACCCACTGCAGGATCGAGCGCCACAGCAGGATCGTCTCGGGCAGGCTGTGCAGCCCCGACAGCACCGTCGAACCGGTGGTGGTGATGCCGGATACCGCCTCGAACACCGCGTCGGAGAAGGTCAGCGGATGGTCGATCAGGATCAGCGGCAGGGCCCCGGTCAGTGACAGCAGCATCCAGCTCATGCTGGTCAGCAGGTAGAGCTGCCGCGAGGTCAGGTTGAAGCGCTCCTGGCGGCCGCTGAGGATCAACACCACGCCGCCGGCCAGGGTGATGCAGGCGGCCAGGGCGAAGGCGCGGTACTCCCGATCCTGGGTCAGGTATCCGTACAGCGTGGGCGCCAGCAACAGGCCTGCCATGATGATCGCCAGCACGCCGCAGACGAAAAAGATGGGCCGAAACAGTCTGAACATGGAATCGCCTCGGATTCAGGACCCCGCGCCACGGGGTGCACGGGGTCGTGAACAGTACTATAGATGTTGCAGCGGCCGATTATCGGCGATTAATGGAGAAAAAACACGACATTGCGACGCCCCGCTGCGCTCAGCCCGCCGCCAGCCGCAGCAGTTGCCGCTTGTCGATCGCCTTCAGGTCGATCTGTTCCGGCGCCAGGAAGCGCCGCGCGTACTCCAGGTAGATCTCCTGGTCGAGCAGCAGCGCGAACAGGTCCGGGTCGATATGCCCGTCCTTGACCATGAACGCCATGATCCGCAGCGACTCGGACAGCGTCTTGGCCGGTTTGTAGGGGCGGTCGGAGGCGGTCAGCGCCTCGAAGATATCGGCGATCGCCATCACCCGCTCCGGTATGCTCAGCGCCCTGGCCGGCAGCCCGCGCGGGTAACCGCCGCCGTCGATCCGTTCATGATGGTTGCCGGCGATCTCGGGGATCCGCTTCAACTCCCGCGGCAGCGGCAGCCGCCCCAGCATGCAGATGGTCTGCACGATATGGTCGTTGACGCGGAAGCGCTCCTCCTCGGTCAGCGTACCGCGCGACACCGACAGGTTGTACAGCTCACCCAGGTTGGCCTGGTACTGCGGCAGCTGCATATCGAAGCCCCAGCGGTTATCCGGATTGTCGCGCTCCACCGGCGGGCGGCGTTCGCCCCAGGGGACCAGATGTTCGGTGCGGTCGGCCAGCAGGCGTTCGGTCACCGGCAGCTCCTCGGCATGGGCGGCGGCGGGCAGACGCTCATACTCCTCACGCGACAGGCCCTGGCGTTTGTCGAAGTGGCGCTGCCAGGTCTGGGCGCCGATCTGCCGCAGCCGCTCGACACTCTGCTCCGACATCGACTCCCCACCGAGGTTGCTCTCGGCGATGAAGGCGAAATCGCTCTGCAGCTGGCGCTGGCGCCGCGTGCGCTCGTTGCGCAGGTCGCTCTCCACACCGCCGTGCAGCATCCCCTGCAGATAATGGATCTCGGCATCGCGCCACAGCACCTCGAAGCGGGTGCGGATCTCGTGGATGCGGTTGTAGATGGTCTCCAGCTTGGTGGCCTTGTCGACCACGTACTCGGGACTGGTGATCTTGCCGCAGTCGTGCAGCCAGGCTGCAATGCGGAACTCATCGCGCTGCGGCGAGGTCAGCGCGAACCCCTTGAACGCCGGACGCTCGGACTGCTCCGCCGCCGCCAGCAGCAGTTCGGCCAGCTTCGGCACCCGCTCGCAGTGGCCGCTGGTATAGGGGGACTTGGCATCGATGGCGTCGGCCAGCAGGCGGATGATCGCATCGATCAACGCCTTCTGCGCCTCCACCTGGCGCCGGGTCTCGATCGCCGTCGCCGCCGAACCCGAGACCTCGTCGACAAAATGGCGGAAGGTCTCCTGGTGCGACGCGCCCTCCAGCACACGCAGCGCCAGCACCCCCAGCAGTTCACCCTCGCGGCCGCGCAGCAGCGTGGTCAACACCCGGTCGCCGTTCTGGCTCAGAGCCTGGCTCACGGTCTCGCGCATCGTCTCCACCCCGCCCTCGGCACTGAGCTGCTCCGGCGCTTCGCCCGGCGCCGCCCGGGTGGCGCGCACCAGTTGCCGGCTATCGTGCTCCAGCAGGTAGACGACGCCGGTTTCGGCCGAGGTGATCGCCACCAGATGCTCGGTGACCCGGTTCAGCATCAGGTCCAGATCGGGCTCCCGCGCCAGCGTGCGCGAGATCGCCTGGAAGCTGTTGATCGCCGTGCCCATCTGGCCGATCAGGTCGCCGAGCCGGTTCACCTCCGCCACCGGCGACGCAACCTCCACCTTGCGACTGAAATCGAAGCTGAGCAGCGCGCCGATCTGCTCCGACAGCTCGCGCAACGGCCGCGCCACGAACAGTCCGAGACGCCAGCCGCCCAGCAACAGCAGCAGCATGATCGCCCCGGACCAGAGCAGCTGCCTCACCCCCTGGTCGCGGGCGCTCGCCAGCAGCGAGCTCTCCGGCACCGCGAACAGCACCGTCAGTTCGACACGCTGCGAGGTCTCCATCGGCACCTTCATGCCATACCAGACGCCGTCGGCGGTTTCGAACCGGCTCATCTCGCGCACCCCGGTGGTCGCACTGGCCACCTGGCTCAATACCGGCACCGCCAGCTCATCCAGCGTCACCAGCCGCAGCCCCTGCTGCGCGTCCATCCGCACGATCTTGCGCAGGTCGGGATAGGCCACCACGCGCCCCTGCTCGTTGATCACCGCCAGTTCGTCGCCGGCCAGCGGCTTCAGCCTGGCCACCACCTCCGACAGGTCGCCCACCGAGGCATCGACACCGATCACCGTGCCGCTGTTGGCGTCGCGCCGGGCCAGGGTCACGCCGATCTCGCCGGTGGTGTAGAACACATAGGGACGGGTCAGGTGGATCGGCCCCTGCTCCTGGGCGCTGCGGTACCAGGGGCGGGTGCGCGGATCGTAGTCGTAGTCGGGCTTGTCCAGCGTGGCGATCGTTTGCAGCTGCACATCGAAGAACTGCCAGGTGCCCTTCAGCCGCTCCCCGGTGCTGTTGCGCTCCACGCTCTGCAGCATGTAGTACGCCCCCGTCGGGGCATGCACGGCGTCCCGCGCCGCGCTGTTCTTCAGCGTGCGCAGCAGCAGGAAGCTGCCATCGGGATAACCGGCGTAGACCGCGCTCAGTACCGGGTTCGCCTCCAGTGCCTGCACCAGCATCGGCAGCCGTTCGCGCCGCGCCTGCAGGCTGTGCGCCTGGCTCAGCGGATCGAGGGTCAGCAGGCGCAGGGTGCTTTCGATCGGTTGCAGCAGCCGCTGCAGGTGGGTATCGAGGTTTTCCGCCAGTTGCCGGGCGGTGCCGGAGGAGGCGGCGATCAGAGTGGCACGATAGCTGTAGTAGGAGTTACCGATCAGAAACAGCGCCAACAGCAGCATACTGGCCACAATCGAGCCGCTGACCAGGAGCTGCAATGGCATACCCTGACGCCGTCCTTGCATGGTATTTTCGCCTTGTCTTGGGAGCCGTCCAGCGCCCTTTCTGAATGGGTAGCCGCAACTATGGGGCAGGAGAATCGGCTTGGCAAGCGTCATAAAAAGTGCACGAAAACACTCAAAAAGCACCTAATTTTTACCGTTCGCGGCAATTCCCCGCCATTTGGCAAGCGCTACCGCCAACCGCGCCGGACACGAAAAAGCCCGGCACCAGGCCGGGCTCGGATACCGCCGCTGTCGCGTTACAGGCCGGCTTTCTCGTAGATCGCGTGGGTCCAGGCCCCCTCCGGCTGCTTGGTGATGACCGGAGCGGAATCGCCGCTCAGCAGAATGTTGACGGTGCGCTCGTAGGCGGCCGGATCCAGGTAACCTATCCCTTTCGGGTTGCCCTGTACCAGCTTGGCGACCTCTTGCGCCATGCGGACCTGGTGCTCCTCGGTCTGGGCGCCGGTATCGTCATACTCCAGCACGATCTCGGCGGTCTCCTGCGGATGTTCGGCGGCCCACTGCCAACCCTTGGCGGAGGCTTTCAGGAAGCGCGCCAGCTTGTCGGCCATGGCCGGGTCGGCCAGCCGATCTTCGGTGGTGTAGAGGCCGTCCTCCAGCATCGCCACACCCTGGTCTTCATAGCTGAACACGGTCAGCTCCGCCGGGGTCAGGCCGCCGTCGAGCACCTGGCCATACTCGTTGTAGTTCATGGTGGAGACGCAGTCGGCCTGGCCCTGGAAGATCGGGTCCACGTTGAAGCCCTGCTTCAGCACCTTGACTCCCTCCGGCGATCCGTCGGTGGGGATGCCGAGCTTCGCCATCCAGCCCAGGAACGGATACTCGTTACCGAAGAACCAGACCCCCAGGGTCTTGCCCTTCACATCCATCGGCTGTTCGATGCCGGAGGATTTCAGGCAGGTCAGCATCATGCCGGACTTGTTGAAGATCTGGCCGATGTTGACCAGCGGCAGCCCCTTCTCGCGTGATGCCAGCGCGGCCGGCATCCACTCCACGATCACGTCGGCGCCGCCACCGGCGATCACCTGCGGCGGTGCGATATCGGGTCCGCCCGGCTTGATCGTCAGGTCCAGCCCCTCCTCCTCGTAGAAACCTTTGTTCAGCGCCACGTAGTAGCCGCCGAACTGTGCCTGGGTCACCCATTTCAGCTGCAGCGTCAGCGGGTCGGCGGCCTGGGCCGACAGCGCGGACAGGGCCGAGAAGGCCAGGGTGCAGCCGGCGATCAGAGAACTGAGGTCTTTCTTCATCCTGTTGAGCTCCTGCTTTGACAAACGTTTTTAAATCAATCGATTGAACGTAATACGGGGTCTCTCGGGGGTACTAATCGTTAGCCGGCGCTGCGCGTCGACGGGTGCCAGAAGGTCAGCCGTCGCTCCAGCAGCACCAGCAGTCCGTAGCTGATCGAGCCGGCCAGCGCCGCGACCAGGATCGTGGCCCAGACCATGTCCATGTTCATCCGCCCCACCTCGGTGGAGATGCGAAAACCCATACCGACGATCGGCGTACCGAAGAACTCGGCGACGATGGCGCCGATCAGCGCCAGCGTGGAGTTGATCTTCAGCGCGTTGAAGATGAACGGCAGCGCCGCCGGCAGCTGCGCATACCACAGCGTCTGACGGCGGTTGCCGGCATAGGTGTGCAGCAGGTTCAGGTGCAGGTTGTCGCTGGCCTGCAGCCCGGCCAGGGTGTTGACCAGCATCGGGAAGAAGGTCATCACCACCACCACGGCGGCCTTGGACTGCCAGTCGAAGCCGAACCACATCACCATCACCGGCGCGATGCCGACGATCGGGATCGACGACATGATGTTGCCGATCGGCAGCAACCCCTTCTGCAGGAACGGGCTGCGATCGATCAGCAGCGCCACGCCGAAGCCGCTCAGGCAGCCGATCAGCCAGCCCGCCAGCACCGCCTTGAGCCAGGTCTGGCGGAAGTCGGTCAGCAGCGTGCCCAGTTGGGTGATAAAGGTATGGCCGATGGTGCTCGGCGCCGGCAGCAGCACGCTGGGCACGGCGAAGCCGGTGACGATCATCTGCCACAGCGCGATCAGGATGGCCGCGAACAGCGCCGGCACCGCCAGATTCAGCAGCCGCTTGCCAAGCCCTTCGGCCAGCTCGCCGAGCGCGGTCAGCCGCGACATGGCGAACCAGCCGCCCACCAGCAGCAGCGGTATCAGTGCCATCCAGGCCGGATTCGCGGCGTAGACGCCCGGCTCGCGGGCGGTAATCCACAGGCTCAGCAACAGCGCAACGGCGCCCACGAGAATCAGCAGGTTCCGGTTTATGTCAGTGCTCATACCCTTGCTCATATCCGCCTTAGTCATCAGAGCCCCATCCTCCGCTTGATCCGTTGCTCGATGATGCCGACCAGGGCCACCAGTGTTGCACCCAGTACCGCCGCCACCACCAGCGCGGCCCAGATCTGCACCGTCTGGCCGTAGTAGGAACCGCTCAGCAGGCGTGCGCCGAGGCCGCCCTGGGCCCCGGTCGGCAGCTCGCCGACGATGGCGCCTACCAGCGCCGCGGCGATGGCGATCTTCAGGCTGGCAAACAGATAAGGCAGTGCACTGGGCCAGCGCAGTTTCCAGAAGGTCTGCGCGGTCGACGCGCTGTAGGTGGCCAGCAGCTCCATATGCATCCGGTCCGGTGCCCTCAGCCCCTTGACCATGCCGATGGTGACCGGGAAGAAGGAGAGGTACATGGAGATGATC
>QKGH01000385.1 GCA_003250495.1 Marinobacterium sp. | reverse complement strand
CTGGCGGGCGTGCTGATTCCGGTGGGGTTGAAACGGGCGGGGCAGGACCCGGCGCTGGGCAGCAGCATCCTGCTCACCGGACTGACCGATACCCTCGGCTTTCTGATTTTTCTGGGATTGGGCGCCATGCTGCTGACCCCCGCCTCCGGTTAGTCTTGGCGATAAACCAACGACCCAAAACGCTGTCTATCCCTGGACAACCTTGACGGGATGGCGCCATCGTATCGAGCGCCGTCGCAAGGTCGTTGCAAACACACACAATCACGATGCCTTCGACATGCTGCGAATAACCACCCGGAAATCCTGGTTTGTGCTGATGCTGGCCCTGATCGCCTTCAGTCTCACCGCCTGCTTCGATCGCGAGTCCAAAGAGCAGTCGCTCGCGCCCTATGACGACAAGGCCGATGCCAAAGCGGATATCGCGGCGGCCCTGTCCCGACTCGACGGGCAACAGCGGTTGTTGATCGTCTTCGGCGCCAACTGGTGTCCGGACTGCCGGCGGATCGATGCCTCCATGACGCAGCCGGAGATCGCCGGCTATCTGCGTGACCGTTTCGCCGTCGTCAAGGTCGATGTGGGCAACTTCGACAAGAACATGACGCTGTCGGAATATTACGGCCTGCCGACCGGTCGCGGTATTCCCGCGATGGCGCTGGTGGATCGGCAGGATGAGATCGTCCGGATCATCCGCGGCAAGGAGCTGGCGACCGCGCACAAGCAGGGGCGCGAAGCGTTCTACGAGTGGCTCAGGAGTCTGTAGTCAACGCGCCGCTGCGGGACTCGGGCTGCGACACTTCGCTCAGTTTGATAACATGTCTCCAGGATAACCGGGGCGCGAACCGCTCCGGTTGCGCCAATTCACTCGATCAATACACAGGAAAAACACGGATTCACGGCGATAGACCCTGAACCGCCACAATCCGCTCACGCACTGGACGCAGGCCTGAAACAGCCGAACGACCCGGCCTTCAGGTTACACCGTTGAACAACGGTTTCACGGACCGATCATGGATATTGCCATGTACATCTGCCTGATTAGTATCCATGGCCTCATACGCGGCCATGACCTGGAACTGGGACGGGACGCCGACACCGGCGGACAGACCAAGTATGTCGTCGATCTCGCGCGCGCGCTGGCCGAGCGGGACGAGGTAACGCGGGTCGACCTGGTGACCCGACGGGTGGTCGATTCCCACGTCAGCGACGATTATGCCCAGCCGGTCGAGGCCCTCTCGGAGAAGGCCCAGATCGTGCGCATCGACGCCGGCCCCGACGGCTATCTGGCGAAAGAGACGCTGTGGGACCACCTCGACAGTTTCATGGACAACCTGCTCGCGTGGCTCAACGAGCAGTCGCACATGCCCGATATCGTGCACAGCCACTACGCCGACGCCGGCTATGTGGGGGTGCGCCTGACCCATCTGCTGGGACTGCCGCTGGTGCATACCGGCCACTCCCTGGGTCGCGACAAGCTGCAGCGCCTGCTGGCCAAGGGGCTCTCCCGCGAGGCGATCAACCAGCGCTACAACATCGATCGTCGCATCGAGGCCGAGGAGGAGACCCTGGCCAACGCCGATCTGGTGATCACCAGCACACACAACGAGATCGAGCAACAGTACGGTCTCTATAACTACTATCAACCCGAACGCATGGCGGTGATTCCGCCGGGCACCGATCTGACCCGTTTCCGGCCGCCGGCGGATGCGGAGCGGGACTACCACTTCAGCCGCTCGCTGGAGCGTTTTCTCAGCAATCCCTCCAAGCCGATGATCCTGGCGCTGTCGCGCGCCGACGAGCGCAAGAACATCCAGACCCTGCTGGAGGCCTACGGCGAATCGAGTCAACTGCAGAAGGCGGCCAACCTGGTGATCATCGCCGGCAACCGCGACGATATCCGCGAGCTGGAGAGCGGACCCCAGTCGGTGCTGACCGAGCTGTTGCTGCTGATCGATCTCTACGATCTCTACGGACACGTGGCGATTCCC
>QKGH01000108.1 GCA_003250495.1 Marinobacterium sp. | reverse complement strand
GGCGGAAGATCAGTGATTTAAGGGAGAAGATACTCGCCCGTTCTCTGCGGTCGCTGTGTTTTTGCAGCTGCTGCCGGATCAGCGGCCCTTGCAGGCCACGCATCAGGGTGAGGAGAAAGTACCAGGCGAACCCCCAGACCGCGTCGGTGAATGCCAGCCCGAGGTAGCCGGCGGCGACCAGCAACAGGCAGATGCCGATCGTCCCGGGCCCGCCAAAGATGAACAGGGTCCGCTCGCTCAGCAGCGAACCGAGGGAGACGCTCAGGTTGGCGACCGCCCACACCGGCCCGAACCAGGTCAGCGGAACTCCGCACTGTTGCATGTACGGCTGCACTAGCCAGACCGGGAAGAACGAAGCCAGGCCGATCAAGGCGCCGAAGAGTACGGTCCAGCGCAGCGGCGGCGAGTCGAGCAGTGTCTTGCGGGCGATACGCCGGATTTCGCCGAGGTGAGAGGTCACAGGTGCCAGCGTGTGCATGCTCGGCTCGCGCAGTCGTCGGCACAGCAGCCAGGCGGCGACCCAGACCAGCACCTGCAGCAGAAACGGCAGCAGCGGGAACCAGGCGTAGAGTATCCCGGCGCCGACTGCCCCGGCGGCTTCGCCACCCTGGGCCCAGGCAGTCATCCTGCCGTCGTGGCGCAGGTATTCCTCCTCGCGCCCCTCAGTGCGCAGTGTCTCGAAGAGCAGGGCGCTGTCGGCACCGCTGATGAAGGCATAGGAGATGCCAAGCTGGACTTCGGCCAGCAGCACGGTCAGGAAACTGTCGGCCAGGGTGTAGGTGAGCCAGCCGCTGATGCCAAGGAGCGAAGCCAGGTGCAGCGCGCAGCGGTAGCCGAGGCGGTCGCTGATATAGCCGGACGGATACTCCATCAGCACTGTGGCTACGGAAAAGCCGGCCTGCAGCACAAGGATGTCGGTCAGGCTCAGGCCGATCTGATCTTTCCAGAACAGGGTGATGATGGCCATCGGCAGCAGGGCCATCTTCAGGAAAGCGAAAGCGTTGAGGAGGGGGAGGTTTTTCGAAAGGGCAGTACGGGTCAAGGCTGATCAAAAATGCCCAGGTGCAAGGCGCCTGCAGATTGAGGAGTGAGGCGTACCTTAATGGTACGGCGCAGCAACGAGATCAAGGGCAACGCCGCAGGTGGAGGTTTTTCATCAGCCTATACCCAGTAGATGCAGGCCGATGGGCAGCTGTCCATGGCCTTTTCGATCTTCTCCACCGGGGCTCCGGTCGGGTTGTAAACCTCGGACTTGTGGTCGTGGCCGTGTGCATGGCTGTGGTGCTCATCGCCGCACATGCGGAAAACTTCTGGACAGAGCTGGACGCAGACTTCACAGCCGATGCAGCATTCCTGGTCAACTGCCGGAATATTTGCCATGACAACCTCCCGAACAAAGTACTCAATCATACCAAGACTGGCGGCGGAACTCCAGCGATTCTTGGGGTTTGCAAAGCGGTCGCACGGTCTTATACTGGCGGCATGCCGCCCCGGACTGGATTGCGAACCGAAATCGTTGTCAGCACTGTGCTGTTGCTTGGCGCCGCACTGCTTTTTGCTGGCTTCCTGCTGGTCAAGCTGACTGAAGGAGAGTTGCTGGCCGAGCGGCGCCTGTCGCTCCTGCGCATCGCCCGACTGCTGGCAAGCACCAATGCAAGCACGGAAGCCCTGTCCGAGCGTTTGCTGATTCTGACCCGCGACGGCGAACTGCGGGCCTGGCGTCTGCTCGACAACGATCTGGTTCCGAGGCTGAGCTTCGCGCAGGGGGGAGAATCACTGCCGGAAGAACTTCCCGCCGTCGGCCCGGAGCCGGGGGACCTTGCCGAGACCATCGACTATTCGTCCTCCTGGAGCCTGTTCGGTGCCCCCCGCCGCAACCTGCTCGACCTGGCGGTGCGGACCGGGGCTCCGGGCGGGGACATTTTGCAACTGCGCTTCAGTCTCGATTCCCTGGCGGAGCAGGTGCATCGCGCCCAGCGGTTGATCCTGATCTATGTGG
>QKGH01000165.1 GCA_003250495.1 Marinobacterium sp. | reverse complement strand
GTTGGTGCGCTCCAGCTCCAGCGCGATGATGGTGTGCATATGCTCGCTGGAGAGCGGTTCGAACAGCTCGATACGGTCGATGCGGTTCAGGAACTCCGGGTCGAAATGGCTGTGCAGCGCGTCGTCGACCAGCGCCTCGCGGCTGTGCTGGATCGGCTTGAAGATCTGGCGCAGGCGGCTGCGCCAATTGCGTTTGCTGCGCCGCTGCAGTTCCATCCACGCCTTGGAGCCCAGGTTGCTGGTCATGAAGATCAGGCAGTTGCTGAAATCCAGGCCAGTTTCAGCTTGCCGGCGTCGAGGATGTTCATCAGCGAGCGCGATACGTCGTTGCTGGCCTTCTCGATCTCGTCGAACAGCACGATACCGGGGCGGCCGTAGTTGCCGGCGATCAGCTCCTCGTTGAACAGGGTGATCCCCTCCTTGCTGCCGACGTAGCCCGGCGGCGCCCCGGTGATCGCGGCGCTGTAGTGGCTCTGCGACAGGGTGTTCATGTCGATGCGGCAGAAGCTGTCGGGGGAGCCGTGGATCGCCCCGGCCAGCAGACGCACGATCTCGGTCTTGCCGACCCCGGTGTCGCCGACGAACAGGGTGACGTACAGAGGCCGGCCCGCTTCGCACAGGTCCGCCTTGACCACCCGCAGCTGCGCGCCGAGCGCTTCGATCACCGGGCGCTGCCCGGCGATACGGCGCTTGAGCAGCTCGACCACGGCGTCCGGGTCGAAGGTGAAGCGTGAGGCGTAGGCGGTGGTCTTGGCCTCCGCTTGCGCCTGCTCCGCTTCACGCTCGTTGTGGGCGCGGTTCTGTTCGATCAGGTCGTTGATGAACGGCATAACGTGCTCCCGCCGGAGTCGGGCCTCAGCCCGCCTCCTTCTCCTGCTCGGCCATCGGCAGACCGCCGACCGGACACTCGACCACACCGATGGTGTCGCGGGTCATCGCCTCGACCTCGGCCTGGGTTTTCTCGGCATCCATGACCCAGGAGCGGTAGAACTCGAACGGGCAGTCGGCCACGCCCTTGTCGCCGTCGCCGGAGTTGTAGACGCCGGTGTAGCCGCGGTGCAGCAGCTTGAACAGGTGGTTCTGCGACTGGTCGTTCTTGCGCGCATCGCGGATCTGCGACAGCGACAGCTGGGCGTACTGGATCCCCATCTCCTCCTCGCCGCACTCGCCGAGGGTACGGCCGTCGAAGCCGACGATGGCGGAGTGACCGAAGTAGGAGTAGACGCCGTCGAAGCCGGCGGCGTTGGCCACCGCCACGTAGCAGTTGTTGGCCCAGGCCATGGTCTTGGCCATCATCACCTGCTGCTCCTTGGCCGGGTACATGTAACCCTGGCAGCGCACGATCAGCTCGGCACCGCGCATGGCGCAGTCACGCCAGATCTCCGGGTAGTTGCCGTCGTCGCAGATGATCAGGCTCAGCTTCATCCCCTTCGGGCCTTCGCTGACGTAGGTGCGGTCGCCCGGATACCAGCCCTCGATCGGGCACCAGGGCAGGCACTTGCGGTATTTCTGCACGATCTCGCCCTGGTTGTTGATCAGCACCAGGGTGTTGTAGGGCGCCTTGGCCGGGTGTTCCTCGTGCTGTTCGCCGGTCAGCGAGAACACGCCCCAGGTGTTGGCGGTGCGGCAGGCTTCGGCGAAGATCGCGGTCTCGTCGCCGGGGATGGTGGTGGCCGTGGCCATCATCTCATCCTTGTCGTACATGATCCCCATGGTGCTGTACTCGGGGAACACGATCAGGTCCATGCCGGGCAGGCCCTGCTTGATGCCGACGATCATCTCGGCTATCTTGCGCGCGTTGTCGAGCACCTGCTCCTTGGTGTGCAGGCGCGGCATCTTGTAGTTGACCACTGCTACGCCGACGGTATCGGCACTGCTGGAAATATCGCCGTGTCTCATGCTGCGTACTCCTTTGGACGACGGTTAAACGGACAGATAACGGGTAATGGTGGCTTCGTCAGCCTCGGCGGCCGGCACGTCGTGGACGATGTTGCCCTTCTCGATCACCAGGATGCGGTCGGCCACATCGAGGGCGAAGCTGAGCACCTGCTCGGACACCAGGATCGCGAGGCCATGCTCGTCGCGGATCTTGCGCAGGGTGCGCGCCATCTCGCGGATGATGGAGGGCTGGATCCCTTCGGTGGGCTCGTCGAGCAGCAACAGTTTCGGGTTGCTGGCCAGGGCGCGGGCGATCGCCAGCTGCTGCTGCTGACCGCCGGACAGGTTGCCGCCGCGGCGGTGTTTCATCTCCTTCAGCACCGGGAACAGGGTGT
>QKGH01000395.1 GCA_003250495.1 Marinobacterium sp. | reverse complement strand
TGTTCGCCGCGCTGGTATCCCTGCTGCTCGGCCAGCCGTTAACTGGCATCCAGCTCATCGGCATGGCGATTGTGCTGGGGGGACTGACCGGCCCCGGCCTGCTAACCCGGCTCAGGAATGGACGCCAACAGGGCTAGGGCTGTTACGCCACCCCTGGCGACCGCCGAACCGGCAGGAAGCCAGGCACTCTGGCGCGGCGGGGGTCGACGCTCCGGCGCGGCCAGCCAATGACGACCCCGCGCGCTCTAGCGGGCCTGCGCCTCCTGGATCAGGCTCAGCGGCCGTTTCAGGTTCAGCCGGAAGCGACCGCGGCCGGATTTCTCGATGGCGATATCCGGCGCGCGCTCGGCGAGACGCTTTTGCAGCAGCACCAGCCGGGACTCCAGGTTGTCGCCGATCTCCGGCAAGCCCAGGCTGGCATCGAGCCGCAACTCCCGGTTGCTGAACGTCTGCCGGCCCTGCTGCTGGTATTGCTGCAGGATGCGCCAGAGAATGGCGCCGGCCACGCCCTTGATGAGATAATCGTGATCGATGAACACGGTGTGGCTGGCGGCGTAGAACTGGATGAGCATGGGGCTGCCCGACGGCAGCAGCACCGGCTCTGCCAGCTCCGGCCCGCTCGTTTCCGGCCCGGTTGTCTCAGGCGAGCCAGGCGCGGTGAGCAGCTGATAGCGCGCGGCAAACAGACTGGCCAGCACGCTCAGCGCATCTTCATCCTCGTAGGCGAAGCGGCGCTGCTCGCCGCTTTCCACATAAAGGACCCCCAGCAGCCGGTCACCGAGCACCAGCGGTACCGCCAGCTGGCTGGCGGGTTCCGCCAGTTCGGGAAACGCTATGGTGGTTTCCAGCCAGCTCGGGGCCGTGGCGGTCTGGGAATAATGGATGATGGCATTGCGGTAGCTGTATTCGCTGGCGCCGAAGGCGATACGGATGGGCGTCTGCTCCCGCGCGCAGACCCCGACCACGCCGACGCCGAACAGCACTTCCGCGCCGATGCCCGACACCTCGAAGCCGGTACTGGCCACCATGTAGAGCACAGAGCCGCTTTCATCGGCCAGCAGCAACGAGACTTGCCCGATACCGAAATGCCCGCTGATGCCCTTGACCGTCGCATCGAACAGGCAGCTGAGATCGCCGCAGCGACCGATGTCGTCGCCAAGGGCGCGCAGTGCCGGCAGCAACGGCCGGCTGGCAGGCGCCAGCGCCGGATCGCCGGGCGAGACACATTCAATATCCAGCACCCGGTACACATCCACCCCCTTCAGGTGGAACACGCCGCTCATGCCGGAGTGGGAGGCAATGCCGGCCAGCTTGGCCTTGATGGCGTTGAACAGCGCGCCTTCGGCCTCGGAATGGCGAAACAGCAACGCCAGGCGATACTGGGCGGCAGTATCGGGGTGGGTCACATAAACGGTGGCCTGGGGATTCTCGCCGATGTTGCGGTGGGTCTTGTTGAAGAACTGGAAGGTCAGCGCCACATGCTGGGAGTCGAGGTAGTGCACCTGGGAGACGTAACTGACATTGGGCATGCCCTCCAGATCGCAGGTGGCGATGATGGACGGCACGGCGCCTTCCAGGCAGGGGCGGATATCGGCGAGCGCAATCATGCCTGCCCCGCGATCTTTTCGCCGGCGCGCGGGCCGGGGGTCTGATCGAACAGTTCCTGCGGGGTGAAGCCGATGGCCACCACCTCGTCGGACGGGTGCGCGAACAGGGCGCTGGCGAAGGCGGGCGAAAAGCCCAGGGGGCCAATGGTGAGCGCAAACTCGGCGCCATGGCGCACAATGCACTGCCGATCGCCCGGCGTCACCTCCAGGATCTGCACCCCGTCGCCCTTGAGCTGCCAGGTGCGATGGGTCGGCGGATCGCTCAAGACCAGGGCAATCCGGTCCGATGCCAGGCAATCGCGCAGCAATTGCCCGCTCTGGGATTTGGCCAGCAACAGGCGCACCCTGCCCTGCTGGCGGTCGACCCGGCAGGCCAGCACCCGGGCCAGCGAG
>QKGH01000482.1 GCA_003250495.1 Marinobacterium sp. | reverse complement strand
GCGCAGGAACCAGCTGTTGATCCAGGTGATACCGACATCGATACGCGCCGCCATACGGTGGGCACGCGGCAGGTTGTTGGTCCAGAGGGTGGTGGAGAGGCCGTACTGGGTGTTGTTGGCCAGGCCAACCACCTCGTCCTCGGTGTCGAACGGACGGATATGGCAGCAGGGCCCGAAGATCTCCTCGGTGACCACGGCGGCATCGTCGGCCAAGCCGGTCCAGATGGTGGGCTGGATCCAGTTGCCCTCGGCCAGCTCGGCCGGCATCTCGGGAATACCGCCGCCGGTCACCACAGTGGCCCCCTCCTCGACCGCCTTGCGGTAGTAAGAGAGCACCTTCTCGCGGTGTTCGCGGCTGATCAACGGACCGTAGTTGGAGTTTTTGTCCAGCGGATGACCGAACTTCACGGCTTCCGCTTTCTGTTTCAGCGCACTGACGAAACGCTCGAACAGCGGCCGCTCCACGTAGACCCGCTCGGTCCCCAGGCACACCTGGCCGCTGTTGAGGAAGGCGGAGCGGAAGATGCCGTCCACGGCGGCGTCGAAATCGCAGTCGGCAAACACGATACCGGCGTTCTTGCCGCCCATCTCGAAGGAGACGTCGCGGGTACCTTCGGCGGCGGCCTTCATGATCGCGGTGCCGGTGCGGGTCTCGCCGGTGAAGGTGATCGCGTCGACCTGCGGATGCTGGGTCAGGAATTCACCGGCGGAGTTGGGGCCGAAGCCGTTGATGACGTTGTAGACCCCGGCCGGGATACCGACGCTGTTCATCACCTCGCCGAGCAGCGCGGCGGTCAGCGGCGTCTCCTCCGACGGCTTGACCACCACGGTGTTACCGCAGGCCAGCGCCGGACCGACCTTCCAGGTCATCAGCAGGAAGGGGGCGTTCCACGGCGAGATCACGCCGATGACGCCCTTGGGCACACGCAGCGCGTAGTTCAGCGCGCCGCGACCGTCGGGGGTGCTGGTCTGGAACGACTCGGTGGCGACGTTCTTCACCACGTCGGCAAAGATCTTGAAGTTGGCGGCACCGCGGGGGATGAAGGCGTGGGTCATGACATGGTGCGGCTGGCCGGTATCGGCCATCTCCGCCTCGACGAACTCGTCGAAGCGACGGGTGATCTCGTCGGCCACACCGTACAGCAGGTCGACCCGCTGTTCGGGCGACAGCGCACCCCATTCGCCATGCAGGGCGTTACGGGCGGCCATCACGGCACGATCCACGTCGCTGCGGCCGGCTTCGGCGATGCTCGCGATCACCTCGTTGCTCACCGGCGAACGTTTGTCGAAGCGCTTGTCAGCTGCAGCCGCCTCGAATTGCCCATTTATAAAGTTATTGATCAGGCGCATCTCGGTTTCACCTGTACTCTGATTATTGATTGAATGACCGGCGCTACGGGTCGCGGGCAGGTGTACCCGGCTGACCAACCGATCGTTCAACAGAGCTTAATCAACCAACTAGATACCATCTAATACTATTTGTCAGGAATCTTAATACCTTGTAGGTATCAAAAATCTGTTATCCACAGGCGGAAATAAAAAAGCGGAACCACCCGCACGGGGGTTCCGCAAAGAGTTGATCCGGCTATTGCAGGACGACCACCCCGGATCAACGTTGGCGACGGAGGCGGATCAGATACGTTTGAACAGCGCGGAACGGGTCTGCTCTCCGGCTCCATCGGCCGCTGTGACAAAGCGCTCCATATGGATATCGCGTTCGAACAGGCGTCCCTGCATCAGCGCGGTGATCGCCGCATCGATCATCGGCGGCGGCCCGCACAGGTACGCCTTGTGACCGCTGAAACGGTTGTCGAAGTGGCTCATCGCCGCCTCGTGGACGAAACCGGTAAAGCCCTGCCACTGGTCCTCCGGCAACGGATCGTTCAGCGCCGGGATGTAGTGGAAGTTCGGATAGTTGCGCTCCAGCCCCTCGAACAGTTCGCGGTTATACAGCTCGGCCAGGTTGCGCGCGCCCTGGAACAGGTAGAGCTGGCGCTGGTCGCC
>QKGH01000097.1 GCA_003250495.1 Marinobacterium sp. | reverse complement strand
CTGTGCCAATGCTGGCATCTTCCCCTCCGCGTCGCTGGAGGAGATGAGCGAAGAGGATTGGGACCTGGTGCTGAACACCAACCTGAAGGGCAGCTTCATCAGCGTGCAGGCGGCGATTCCGGCGCTGAAACAGAGCCCGGCCGGGCGCATCGTCGTCACCTCCTCGATCACCGGACCGGTCACCGGTTTTCCGGGCTGGTGCCACTACGGGGCGAGCAAGGCGGGGCAACTCGGCTTCATCCGCACCGCGGCGATCGAGCTGGCCAAGTACGGCATTACCATCAACGCGGTGATGCCGGGTAATATCCTGACCGAGGGTCTGCAGGGGATGGGTGACGACTACCTGGGCCAGATGGCCGCGTCGATCCCGCTCAAGCGCCTGGGCAGTGTCGAGGATATCGCCCACGCGGCGGTCTACTTCGCCTCCGCCGGTGCCGGTTACGTGACCGGTCAGACCCTGGTGATCGATGGCGGGCAGATCCTGCCCGAATCGCTGGAGGCGGTGGGCTAACCGCCGCTCCAGGTCGTTTATCCAACCCGGGAGAGCACAGCCCTATGCGCGTCACCATCCTGCGTCATGCCGCCTACGAAGATGCCGGCTTCGCCGAGATCCATCTGCAACAGCGGCATGGAGCGACCCTGCAACGGGTGATGATGCACGAGCCGGACTATCGGCTGCCGGCGTTGGATGAGCTGGATCTGCTGCTGATCTGCGGCGGTCCGATGGGCGCCACCGACGAAGCGCTGTACCCCTGGATCGCCGACGAGAAGGCGTTTATCCGCGCGGCGATCGAGGCTGGCAAGGCGGTGCTCGGTATCTGCCTCGGCGGGCAGCTGATCGCGTCGGCGCTAGGGGCGCAGATCAGCACCAACCCGCAGCCGGAGATCGGCTGGTTTACGCTGGACGCACATGCCCCGGAAGGGTGTTTCTGCCTGCCGGCGATGACCGTGATGCAGTGGCACTACCAGACCTTCGCCCTGCCCGAGGGCGCGCAGCTGCTGGCCTCCAGCGCCAGTTGCCGCAATCAGGCCTACCAGATCGGCGACCGCGTCATCGGTTTGCAGTGTCATCCGGAGATGACGGCGGAGGGGATCCGTTACCTGATCAGCAACTTCCCCGAGGAGCTGCAACCGCTCCCCGGCATCCAGAGCGCCGCCGATATTGACGCCGGTATTACACAACATGCCGCCCAGGCCAACGCGGTGATGGCCGAGTTGGTGGATTATCTGGCGCAGACTCTCGATTGAGCGGATCTTTTTACCCTATTAGCTAGCCCAGGCTTCAGCCGGGCCGCACCAAGCGGCAGCGCTGAACGGCCAGGGGCCGCTTCCTGTTCACAACTGACTTCACACTGTGCAGTTTTCTGCGAGGACTTGATGAGCCGTACCGAAACCGCCGCGCTGATCCAGCGCTATTACGATGCCTTCAACCAGGGCGATATGGATACCTTCTTGGCGCTGCTAAGCGAAGATGTGGTCCATGACATCAACCAGGGCGGGCGCGAAGTGGGACGCGAAGCGTTCGCCGCGTTCATGCAGCGGATGAACCGTAACTACCGCGAGCAGTTGGTCGATATGGTGATCATGGCGAGCGAGGATGGCAGCCGTGCCGCCGCCGAATTCGTTGTGCTGGGTGAGTATCTGGTCAGCGACGAAGGGCTGCCGGAAGCCAAGGGCCAGCGGTACCGTCTGCCGGCCGGCGCCTTCTTCGAGGTGAAAGCGGGCCAGGTGGCGCGGATCAGCAACTACTACAACCTGAACGACTGGATTGCCCAGGTCAGCGCATGAGCGCGCTCGACCTGAGGCAGATTCCGCGATGAGTACAGTCGAGATCCGTACCCTGCAGGGCGCCGAGCTGGTGCCCTGGCTGGAACACGTGGCGGCGCTGCGCATTCGCGTGTTCCGCGATTTTCCCTACCTGTATGACGGCACGCTGGAGTACGAGGCCCACTACCTGAGCACTTACGCCCAGTGTTCCAGCGCCATCTGCGTACTGGCGCTGGATGG
>QKGH01000051.1 GCA_003250495.1 Marinobacterium sp. | reverse complement strand
CCGATACCGCTCTCGCGCAGCCGCTCGCAGATAAACGCCGTCAGCTCCGGATCGAGGATGTCGGCGTAGGAAAGGTTGATCGAGAACTCCCAGGGTTGGTCCTTGAACACGGCGAAGCACTTCTCCACCACGATCCGCGTAATCTGGCGTCCCAGGCGCAACTGGCGCACCACATCGAGGAACATGCCGGGGCTGGCCACATTGCCGTCGGCGTCGCGCATCCGGATCAGGCATTCGTACTTTGCCACCCGTCCGGTGGCGTTATCGCGGATCGGCTGGAACCAGGGCTCGAAACGGTCCTCCTGCAGCGCCTCCTTGATCCGCTGCGCCCACAGCAGGTTCTGCTCGTAACGCTTCTCCACCCCCTGGCCGGCATCGTAGATCTGGTAGTTATGGGAGTGCTTGCGCGCCTGGCGCAGCGCCAGCGTCGCCTGGCTCAACAGATCGCCCGGTTGCTCCTGCGGCTGCTCCTGCCGGCTCGCGACCCCCAGCGTGGCGCCCACGCCGATCTCCTGTTCCTGCCACACCATCTTCTGGTTCTGCAGGAAACTGCCGAGCCGGCGCAGTACCGGCACGATCTGTCCGGTGGGCACGAACGGCCCGAGCAGCGCGAACTCGGCACCGGGCTGGCGATACAGGCGTGCCGTGCGGTACACCTCCTCTGCGGCCATGAAATCATTGATCAGCTCGCTCAGGTTACGCAGCACCTGGTCGCCGCAGGCGTGACCGAATAGGCTGTTGATCTCGCGGAAGCGGTCCAGGTTGATCAGCATCAGCGTACCTTCGCCGCTGCGCTGCAGATCCTGTAGCAACCGCGTGCGGTTGGGCAGCCCGGTCAGTTCATCGGTGTAGGACGCGCGCAACTCGCGCACCAGGCCGCTGATGCGGTAGATCAGGTAGCCGGACAGCAGCAGCATCACCAGCGCGGTGATCGCCAGGATACGGTTGTTGCTGTTGCGCATCGGTCGCAGGACGGCATCGATCTCGTTGCGCGGCACACCGACGCCAAACAGCATCCCCGCCGGCGTACCGGAGAAGTAGAGCACATATTCGCGCCCGTCCACCTGCAGCCGATCCGGCTCGAAACGCTGCGTCTCCCCGGCCAGCGGCGCCGAGTAATCGGGCCGCTGCACCGACAGCAGCGCATCCAGCAGGTGCTGGGCATGGATCGGATCGTCGCTGCGGCTGAGGCTGGAGAGCTTGCGATTGTTGCTGTCGATCAGGTAGGAGAAGCTGCCCGGCGTGACCTCCACCCGGCTCACCAGGTCGATGATCTGCTCCGCTTCCCAATCCGTGGTCGCCAGCCCGATCAGCTGATGATCGGCCGTGTAGATCGGCCGGACCACCGTCACCACGGCGCTGTCGCTGAGCGGGTTGTAGTAGGTCGGGGTCCAGAAAAAGCGCTGTCCCGCCGCCGCCCGCGCCTGCCACTCGTCGCTCAGCGCCAGCTCGAACCACAGCTGCTGGCGGTAGTCCGCCCGCCCGTCCGCAGCGGCCTCCAGGCGCCCGAGGGTACCGTCGGGGCCGCGGTAACGGTAAGGGTTATAGCCCGCGCCGGTGGAGGGCAACACCCCGTCCAGGTACCAGATCCCGACCCCGGTGGCGCCGTGAAAATCTTGCAGGACGGTCGCCAGCTCGGTTTCGATCCGCGCCGCCAGATCCGCCCCCCGGGCCTGGCTGTAGATCTCGCCGATGCGGCTCAGCCCCTCGGTATAGAGTTCGAGTTTTTGCTGGCGGGCGATGATCTGATTCAGGCCGGAGCGGAAGATTCCTTCGATCTGGGTACCGCGCAGATCGGCCAGGGCACGCTGCGAATAGCCCAGGTTCAGCGACGACAACACCCACATCGCCGCGGCGAACAGCAGCACCAACAGCAGCAGCAGGCCGTTGATCGACTGCATCGACCAGGCCCGCAGCCAGGATCTGAGCCCGGCCAGGCGCCGTAACGAACGATAGGAGAGTTTCAACGCCCGCCCTCCAGCGCTTGCCGCACCTGCATCCGCGCCTCCTGCA
>QKGH01000099.1 GCA_003250495.1 Marinobacterium sp. | reverse complement strand
CGCGGTGCTGGGCGACATCTGCCAGGGCTGCGAAGGGGCGGGCGAGCCTTTCCGCCGGCGTCTGGCCGAGGTGACCGGAGCGCCGCTGAACGAATCCGAGCCGTCGACCGGCCGCCTGCGCGATCAGGTGGTGGTGTTGCGCCACAGCTACCGCTTCGGCGCCGACAGCCCCATCGGTCGTCTGGCCTCGGCGGTGAACCGGGGTGACGCCGAGGCGGCCGGGCTTCTGCTGCGGTCGGCGCCGCAGGGGAGCGGGATCGCCTGGGAGGAGGGCGAGATGGCGATGCAGGCCGCGCAGCGCTATCTGCCGCTGTTCGACCGCCTGTCCGAGGGGGCGCCGGTCACGGAGCTTTTCGAGCGGCTGCGGGGCTTCCGCCTGCTCTGCGCGCTGCGTGGCGGTCCCCAGGGGATGGAGCGGATGAATCGGGCGATCACCCGGCGGCTCATCCAGCTGGGGCGTGTGCGTCTCGACAGCGAGTGGTATCCGGGCCGTCCGGTCATGGTGACGCGCAACGACTACACCCTGGGACTCTACAACGGGGATCTGGGGATCGTGGTGCCCCATCCCGAGGAGCCGGATCGGCTGACCGTCGCCTTCGCCGCGGCGGACGGCGGGGTGCGCTGGATCGCTCCGGCCAGGCTGCCGGCCTGCGAAACCGTCTATGCCATGACCGTGCACAAGAGCCAGGGTTCGGAGTTCGACGAGGTGCTGCTGCAACTGCCGGAACAGTTCTCTCCGGTGCTCTGCCGCGAGCTGGTCTATACCGCCGTCACGCGGGCGCGCTTCCGGTTCGTCCTTGCGGCTCCCGGGGGGGTGTTCGAACAGGCGGTGGGCCGTTCCCTGATGCGCCACAGCGGCCTGCAGGATTTGCTGCAGTGCGATGCGTAAGTCCGGTCCGGTACGGTGATTTCACCTGAGTAGATATTTTGCTGACTGCATAAAAATAAACTGGGGTTGGATAACCAGCCGTTGTGTTAGGGTATGCCCTGTTTGAAATCCATCACGATAAAAAATAATTCATCAAAATTTATAATTATCAAACAGATAAATAGATAATTTAGAATACAAATTAACTGTTGGGCAGCGATTTTCACTCACCTCAACACGCGGCTCGGTCGTCCCGGCGGAGCTGGCGATGACAAAGACGGACCGTTGCCTGCCGGATTCAGCGATCAAAAAAAGCGAAGGAGACGAAACGTCATGATCAACCCCGTAGGTTCATCCGAACTGAAACCTCTCTTTGTCTACGACCCTGACCAGCATCACGCGCTGTCCCACGAGGCGGAGACCCTGCCCTCGGTGGTGATCAGCTCCCAGGCCGCCGGCAACGCGGTGATGATGGGCGCCGGTTACTTCAGCCCCCTGAAGGGTTTCATGAGTCTGGCCGACGCCCTCGGCGCCGCCGAGAAGATGACCCTGACCGACGGCAGCTTTTTCCCGGTCCCCGTGCTCTGCCTGCTGGAGAACACCGACGCCATCGGCGACGCCAAGCGCATCGCCCTGCGCGATCCCAACATGGAAGGCAATCCGGTGCTGGCGGTGATGGACATCGAGGCGATCGAGACCGTCTCCGACGAGCAGATGGCCACCATGACCGACAAGGTCTACCGTACCGACGACATCGAACACCCCGGCGTGGCCGCTTTCAACGGTCAGGGCCGCGTGGCCATTTCCGGCCCCATCCAGGTGCTGAATTTCTCCTACTTCCAGGCCGACTTCCCCGACACCTTCCGCACCGCGGTGGAGATCCGCAACGAGATCCAGGAGCGCGGCTGGAAACGCGTGGTCGCCTTCCAGACCCGCAACCCCATGCACCTGGCCCACGAGGAGCTCTGCCACATGGCCATGGATCGCCTCGACTGCGACGGCCTGGTGATCCACATGCTGCTGGGCAAGCTGAAGCCGGGCGACATCCCCGCGCCGGTGCGCGACGCCGCCATCCGCAAGATGGTCGAGCTCTACTTCCCGCCGAACAGCGCGATGGTCACCGGCTACGGCTTCGACATGCTCTACGC
>QKGH01000472.1 GCA_003250495.1 Marinobacterium sp. | reverse complement strand
AGGGGGGGCATGGCCCTGGAGGCCGTCAACTCCTCTGTTCCCCGGGGTTTAAACAGCGCGTGTACCGGCGTTTGGATACGGTAGCCCTGGTCGTAGACAACTAGCGCCATACTGCGCCCTCCTGTTACGTCGCGGGGTCGTCTGGGACAACCCCTTAGGACTATATCGACCGACGGATCAGTTTCTTGATCGCGAAGCGTACCGGATTGACCGACTCATAGACCCGTTGGCTGACCGGCAATGGGGTGCCAAGCAGCAGGTCGGTTATCAACTGTGCACTAATTGGACAGCTGATCAGCCCTTTTGCTCCGTGCCCGGTGTTGATGTAGAGGCCCGGCAGATGCTGCATGCCGGCAGGAAAACTCCAGTTGGAGTCGTCGCGCAACTTGGCAAAGCGCTCCACAACCCAGGCCTCGTCGGGCAGCGCGCCAACCAGTGGCAGGTAATCCGGGGTGGTGGCGCGGAAGGCCGCGCGCCCCGTCAGCGCCTGGCTGTCCAGTGCATGGGCCAGTGCCGGCGCGGCCCCCTGCAACAGGGTCAGGTTGTCCTGATGCTCCTGTGCGCGCACCTCCAGCGTCCGGTCATGCAGTTTGAAACTGGCGCCAAAGCAGTAACGGCCATGGGCGGGTGGCGAGATATATCCCTCTCCGCAGACCACGCACTGTAGCGGCGGCTCCCCGGCGGGCGCCTCGGCGCTGCTGACCTGGCCGCGGATCGGCTTCAGTGTCAGCGTCAGCGGGCAGCGCTGCGCCAATGCCGGAATCGATTCCGCGGCGGTGCACAGGATGACCGCGGGGGCTTCGAAGCGGCCGCCGTTGATGCGCCAGAGCTGCTGCGCGTCGTCGTAGTCGAGGCTCTCCAGCGGGGTGTTGAAATGACACTCGATATTGGGATGGGATAGCAGCCGTTCACACAGGCGCGCCGGGGCGGCCCAGCCGGCCTCGGGGAACCACAGGCCACCGGCGGCGAGCCGGGTGCCGGCCAGGCTGCTCGCCTGCTCGACATCGACCTGAGTAAGCAGCCCGGAAGGATAGGTCGCCTCATCGACCAGTTGCTGCTGGCGCGTGGCCTCTTTCTGGTCCAGCGCCAGCGAGAGCAGGCCGCACAGCTGCCCCAGCTCGGGATCTTCGGCGATCAACGGTTGCAGCAGGCGGGTGGTGTAATGAAACCCCGCCAGGTGCAGTTCGCTCTGCCGTGTCGGCCGTGCCGGTAGCTTGATATAGAGCGCGCCCTGCGGGTTGCCGGAACCCTCGGTGGCTGGCGTCGCATGGCGCTCGATCACGCGGACCCGGATCCCGGCATGGGCCAGGGCCGCAGCGGTACAGGCACCGGCGAGGCCGGCTCCGACCACTATCGCTTCGCGCCGCTGGCTGATCGCGGGTGCCGGACGGGCGAACCAGGGCTGCGGTGTAACGGTTGCCGCGGACGCGATCAGTTGTCCGGTCAGCATCTCCCGCTTGCGCCCAAAACCGGGGCGTTTGGCGATCGCAAAACCTGCGGCCTCGAGGCCGCGGCGTACCACGCCTGCCGCCGTGAAGGTGGCCAGGCTGGTGCCGGTACGGCTGTGCCGGGCCAGCTGCTGGAACAGCTGTTCGGTCCACATCTCCGGATTGCGTGACGGCGCGAAGCCGTCCAGAAACCAGCAGTCGACCTCGGCGTTGCATTGCGCGAGCATCTCGGCGGCGTCGCCGAACAGCAGGGTCAGCTGGATCCTGCCGCCATCGAAGGCCAGGGTGAAAATGCCGCGACAGGCGGGCGGCCAGCCAGTGAGCAACTGCTGCGCGCCATCACTGAACTCCGGCCAGTGGCCCAGCGCTTGCCGCAGGTCCTCCCGGCTCAGCGGGTAGCGTTCGCAGGAGATATAGTGCAGGCGGGCATCCGCCGGTGCCGTCTGCAACCAGTGCTGGCGGGTGCAGAGGAAGTTCAGTCCGGTGCCGAATCCGGTTTCTCCGATAGCGAACTGGCTGGCGCTGCCGAGTGCCTGCCAGCGTATCAGCAGATCGTTGCCGCCGAGGAACACATACTCGGTTTCGGCGAGCCCTCCGGCCTTGTTGAAATAGATATCGTCGAAGGTGCGGGAGACCGGTGTATCCTGCTGCCAGTCGATCTGTGCCTGCTGCAGCTGCAGGCGCTCTTGACGCGGTTTAGTCAAATTTCGCCTTTCCCGTTTGGCCGGGAGCGGTCCGCGCTAGCGGCCCACTCCGTAATAGACGAAGCCAAGATCGCGCAGTAACTGCGGTTCGAACACGTTGCGGCCGTCGATGATCACCGGTTCGTGCATGCGCTGATGCAGCAGGTTGTAGTCCGGCGACCAATACTGCGGCCAGGCGGTCAACAGAATCAGTGCATCGGCGCCCTCGATCGCGGCGTACTGATCGTCGCAGTAGACCAGTTGCGGGTGCTCGCCGAACTGGGTGCGGAACTCCTCGATCGCTTCCGGATCGTGCAGCTGCACGATAGCACCCTGGGCCAGCAGTGCATTGACCGTACGCAGGCTGGGCGCGTTATCGATGGTGGCGACGCCGGGTTTGAACGCCAGTCCCCATACGGCGATGCGTCGTCCTTGCACGTTGCAGCGATAGTGCCGCCACAGTTTGCGAAACGGCAGCTCCTTGTGGCGTTCGTTCTCGGTCAGTACCGTTTCCAGCAGCGTCGAGCCGCGCGCCTCGCTGAGCAGGCCGGCGAGGCCCTCGATGTACTGGGTGAAGTGCTCCCCGCCGAAACCGCAGCCGGGGGCCAGGTAGTGGGAACCAACGCGGCGGTCGGAGCCCATGCCATCGCGGACCACCTCGATGTCGACACCGATATGATCGGCCAGCATCGCCAGCTCGTTGATATAACCCAGTCGCAGCGCCAGCATGCCGGTGATCGCGAACTTGGTGAACTCCGCTTCGCGGCGGGTCATCAGCCGGATCTCGACGATATCGCGGGAGAAGGGACGGAGCAGCGCGCTCAACTTCTGCCGGGCCGGTTCATCCTCGCACCCCAGTAACCACACCTGGGGGTGGGCGAACTGTTGTATCGCGGAGCCCTCCTGCAGCATGTCGGGCAGGCAGATCACATGCTGCTGGAGGGTAGTGTCGAGACGGGCCTGCAGCAGGTCGGAGGCGCCGGTACCGAAGTTGCTCTGGTTGATGACCAGCAACGGGCCCTGGTGACGGGCGCGCAGCTGCGCCAGGATGGCACTGGCCTCCTCGAACTCGCCGGGGGCCAGTGCCAGCCAGTGGATCTCGGCCTCGAACGGATCGCGTTCGTCGGCCGAGATCAGGCGCCCGGCGGAGCGGGCGCTCTGCAGTTGCGGCAGCAGGTCCGGTTCGACACGGATGCTGCTCTGTGCCGGCAACATCCCGGAGCCGGCCTTGATGATATCGTTGCCAAAGGCGGCCAGCTGTGCGCTGGCGACCCAGCCTGCCAGCTCGTCGCCCCAGATGGTGATTTTCATGATCGTTATCCTTTGCGGGGCTCAGCTGCCTTGCCCAGACGATTGATACGTTCGAGCAATCCACGGGTCGCACAGTCGAAGCGTGCGGGGTCGGCATCGCCTTCCAGCGCTTCGAGCAACTCGGTGGCCATCTTCTTGCCCAGTTCCACGCCCCACTGGTCGAACGGGTTGATGCCCCAGATCACCGACTGGACGTAGACCTTGTGTTCATACAGCGCGATCAGCGAGCCCAGCGAGTAGGGGGTCAGCTCATCGAGCAGGATCGCGGTACTGGGCTGGTTGCCGCGATAACGTTTCCACGGCGGTGCATCGCGGGTTTGCTCTTCGCTCAGCGCCTTGTCGCCGAGGGCCAGCACCCGCGCCTGCGCCAGGCAGTTGGCCAGCGCCAGGCGGTGCTGTTCCTGCAGCGGCTGGCTTTGGCCCACATAGCGCCGGGCCGGCACGATGAAGTCGCACATCACCTGCTCGGTGCCCTGGTGCAGCAACTGATAGAACGCATGCTGGGCGTTGGGGCCGATCTCGCCCCAGAGCACCGGGCAGGTGCGCTCGCTGCAGTCGCTGCCGTCGATACGGACGCTCTTGCCGTTACTCTCCATCTCCAGCTGCTCCAGATAGGCGGGCAGCCGGGCCAGGCGGCCGTCATAGGGCAGGATCGCATGAGCATGGATATCGAGCAGGTTGATGTTCCAGATCCCGACCAGCGCCAGCAGTACCGGCAGGTTGCCGGTGAAGGGCGCCTCGCGGAAATGACGGTCCATGCTATGGGCGCCGGCCAGCAGCTGGCGGAAGCCGGACATGCCGATCGCCAGTGCGATGGGCAGGCCGATCCCCGACCACAGCGAGTAGCGTCCGCCGGTCCAGTCCCAGAACAGCAACTGGTTACTGGTCGGTATCCCCCACTGCGACGCCTTGGTCGGATTGGCGGTGATGCCGATGAAGTGATGCGCGTTGATCACCTCGGCATCGAGGCCGCTGGCATCGACCAGCCACTGGCGCGCCGTCGCGGCGTTGGCCAGGGTATCGATGGTGGTAAAGGATTTCGACGAGATCACGAACAGCGTCGTCGCCGGGTTGAGCCAGCTGAGCAGGCCGGAGAGTTGGCTGCCGTCCATCGACGAGACGAAATGCAGGTCGATGCCGCGGGCGCTGTCCGGCGTGAACTCCTCCAGTGCCTGACACGCCATCAACGGGCCGAGGTCGGAGCCGCCGACGCCGATATTGACCACGGTATCGATCGCTTCGCCGGCATAGCCGCGCCACTGGCCGCGATGCAGCTGGGCGACCAGCCGCTCCATCGCCTGCAGGGTTTGCTGCACCCCGGCGATCACATCCTTGCCATCCAGTTTAAGCTTGGTGCCTTCCGGTGCGCGCAGGGCGGTGTGCAGGGCCGCGCGCTGTTCCGTCAGGTTGACCGGCGCGCCATCGAGCAATGCCTCGATGGCGGGGCGCAGTTCGGCGGCTTCGGCCAGGTCGATCAGCTGCTCGAGGGTTTCAGTGGTCAGCCGTTGGCGGCTGAAATCGAGCAGTAGGCCATCGTGGCGGACACTGAGCCGGTCGAACCGTTGCGGATCGGCCAGCAGTTCGCTGAGATGGCGGGGTTTGAGTGTATCCGCCTCCTTGCGGAGGCGCTTCCAACAGAGTTCCGTGCTCATCATCTTCTCGGTTTCAATATGGGCGCGCTGGGTGAAGAGCGTCCCGCTCAGACCTCAAGTGTGGCCAGAAATTCGCGCAGTTCGGCGCTGGTTTCCGGGTGACGCAGGCCGAACGCGACGTTGGCCTGCAGCAGACCCGCCTTGTTACCGCAGTCGTAGACCTTGCCGCGCATGTTGTACGCTTCCAATGGCGCACTGGCATTGAGCTCAAGCATCGCGTCGGTGAGCTGGATCTCGCCACCGGCACCGGGAGCAGTGTTTTTCAGCAGCTGCATGATGGCCGCGGGCAGGATGTAGCGACCGACGATGGCGAGGTTGGAGGGCGCCTCCTCGGCCTTGGGTTTTTCGACCATGCCGCGGATCTCGGCGGCTTCGCCCTTGCCGACGGCCGTACCGCCACAGTCGACGATACCGTAGCGCTGGACCTGGTCTTCGGGTACCGACTCGACCATGATCTGGCCCTTGCCACTGGCGTTGTAGCGCTCAACCATGGCGGTCAGGTCGCGCTTGCCGTCGGCGTTGTCGATCAGCATATCGGGCAGGATTACGGCAAAGTCGTCGTCGCCGACCACATGGGCGGCACAGAGCACGGCGTGACCCAGTCCCAGCGCCTGTGGCTGACGGATCGACACCACTTCGACATTCGGTGGGCGGGTATTGCTGACGGCGGCGCGCAATGCGTCCTTCCCTTTGCGGGCCAGCTCCGCTTCCAGCTCGTAATGGTGGTCGAAATGGTCTTCGATCGCCTGTTTGCCGCTACGGGTGACCAGGATGATCTCGCTGAAGCCGGCGGCGACCGCCTCCTCGACCACATGCTGGATCACCGGCTTGTCGACGACAGTCAGCATCTCCTTCGGAATCGCTTTGCTGGCGGGCAGTACGCGGGTACCAAGACCGGCGACGGGAATTACCACTTTGGTCAGCATATCAATCTACGTCCTCTAAATTGAAAGTTCCTTACTATACGCTGCTCAGACCGGCCTTGCAGGCCCGTGTCGAAGACTCCTGTCAGCCGGGGCCTTCTCGTTCACGGGCACTCTCGGCCAGGTGCTGTCCTTGTGTAACCTTTTGCATACGAACACGGTGATGCAGTGCGCTCTTGGCCAGCATATGGGCGCTGACCGGTGCAGTGATCAGCAGAAACAGCGTGATCAGCAGCTCATGGATACTGAGGCGCTGTTCCAGCAGGCTGAAGTGGATCATCGAGGCGATCAGCAGCCCGGCGAGCCCCAGCGTGGTCGCTTTGGTCGGCGTATGCAGGCGGGTATAGAAATCGGGCAGGCGCAGCAGGCCCCAGGAGCCGAGCAGCACGAACAGCCCGCCCAGCAGCAGGAAAGCGCAGATGATCAGTTCGACGATGGGATGCATTCGGCTCTCCTTTGGTTATTCGATGATGTCGCCGCGCAGCAGGTATTTGCACAGCGCTGCGGTGCTGACGAAGCCGAGCATCGCGACCAACAGCGCGGCCTCGAAGTAGAGGGTCGAGCCGCGATAGAGACCGAACAGCAGGATCAGGCCGATGCTGTTGATGTACAGCGTATCCAGCGCCAGGATCCGGTCCGGCAGGTCCGGGCCGCGGAACAGGCGGATCAGGTTCATCAGCAGCGCGCCGCCGAGCAGGACGGCGACGATCTGCAGGGTCGTGTTCAGCATCCGAAAATCTCCTTCAGCGGCTGTTCGTAGCGCTGCTTGATCTGCGCGATCAACGCCTGTTCGTCATCCAGGTCGAGGACGTGGACATAGAGCCACTTGGCATCCTCCGACAGCTCGGCGCTGACGGTACCGGGGGTCAGCGAGATGGTGCTGGCCAGCAGTGTGATCGGCAGCGCGCCCTCGATATCGAGCGGCACCGCGATCCAGGCCGGCTTCAGGCGCGAGCTGGGGCCCAGCACGCGGATCGCGACCTGGAAATTGGCGACGACGATGTCGTAGAGCACCTTCAGCGTATAGCTCAGTGCCAGACCGTGGCGGCGTACTGGCGGTTGCGCCTGCTGCAACGGCGCCACCAGCAGCGGGATTGCCAGTGCCAGCAGCGCGGCCAGTAACAGTTGCCCCGGCGCCAGGCTGTTGTTGAGCAGCAGCCAGACGCCGAACAGGATCAGGCTCTGCACCGGCATCGGCAGCCAGCGCCGGATCCCCCGCCTTTGCGTATCGTTTGGACTCATGGCGTGTCTCCCGGCAGCAGGCTGGTTGGCACACGGCCCATCTGATGCAACTGCGCCGCGGCATCGCCGGTGAACTCGCTGACCGGGCCGCCGAAGATCACCAGCAGCGGTGCGGCGCTCAACAGCAGCAGGATCGCCGACAACTGCAGTTTGGCGATCGGCTCGCAGGAGGCGGCTTCGCCGGAGATGCGCCAGAACAGCACGGTACCGGCCCGCGACAGAGCGATCAGTGCCGCCAATCCACCGACCAGCACCAGCGGCCAGATCCAGCTCATCTCGACGACCTCATCGAGTGCTTGCAGAACCAGTGCCTTGCCGACGAAGCCGGAGAAGGGGGGCAGGCCGACCACGGTCAGCGCGGCGACGAAGAAGGTGATCCCCAGCGGTACCGCGCCGCACATGCGTCGGGCCTGGACGAAACGGTCTTCGGCCTTGCCGCGCTGGCGCACGATCAGGTCGGCGAGCAGGAACAGCGCCCCGCACACCAGGGTGGAGTGCACCAGGTAGTAGAGCGCGGCGCCGGTCGCCTCGCTGCGTGACAC
>QKGH01000179.1 GCA_003250495.1 Marinobacterium sp. | reverse complement strand
GTCTGTACGAAGATCTCAGTGTGCAGGAGAACCTGGATCTGTACGCCGACCTGCATGGCGTACCGGCCGAGCTGCGCGGCGAGCGCTATCGGCGCCTGCTGCAGATGACCGACCTGACCCAGTTCACCGCGCGCCCGGCGGGCCAGCTCTCCGGCGGCATGAAGCAGAAACTTGGGCTGGCCTGCACGCTGGTGCGCTCGCCCGACCTGCTGCTGCTCGACGAGCCCACGGTCGGGGTCGACCCGCTGTCGCGCCGAGAGCTGTGGCGCATCATCCAGCAACTGATCGACGAGGAGCGGCTCAGCGTCATCGTCAGCACCGCCTACCTGGATGAAGCGCAGCACTGCGACCAGGTCTATGTGCTGCACGAGGGCAGTCTGCTGGCCCAAGGTACCCCGGCGCAGTTGCAGGCGCAGGCGCAGGGGCGCTGCTTCCTGCTGACCCCGGCCGCGGGCGAGGCGCCGCGCAGCCTGCAGGCCCGTCTGCTTGATGTCGACGCGCGGGTGGTCGATGCGGTGCCGCAGGGCGGCGAGGTGCGCCTGGTGCTGCGCCCCGAGGTGCAGATCGAGCAGCTGCAGCCGCTGCTGCTCGGCGCCGAGGTGCGGCCGGTGGCGCCGCAGCTGGAGGATGGCTTCATGGTGCTGCTGCACGAGAAGCAGGGCGGCGGCCATACCGACACCGGCGGCCTGGAGCAGCATCGTATCGACGGCGAAGCGGGCGAGGTGGTGATCGAGGTGCGCGACCTGGTGCGCACCTTCGGCGATTTCACCGCCGTGGCCAGCACCAGTTTCGATGTGCGCCGCGGCGAGATCTTCGGCCTGCTCGGTCCCAACGGTGCCGGCAAGACCACCACCTTCCGCATGTTGTGCGGCCTGCTGCCGCTGACCAGCGGCTTCCTGCAGGTGGCCGGCGTCAACCTGCGCACGGCGCGGGCGTCGGCGCGCAAGCGGATCGGCTACGTGTCGCAGAAGTTCGCGCTGTACGGCAACCTGACCGTGTACGAGAACCTGCGCTTCTTCGGCGGCGCCTATGGGCTGCACGGCAAGCGCCTGCGCCAGCGCATCGCGACGGTACTGCAGCAGTTCGACCTGGTCGACGCCGAGCGTACCCGCAGCGGACAGCTGCCGGGCGGCTTCCGCCAGCGCCTGGCGATGGCCGCCGGGCTGATCCACGAACCGGAGATCCTGTTCCTCGACGAACCCACCAGCGGTGCCGACCCGTTGGCGCGGCGCGCGTTCTGGCGCCGCATCACCGCACTGGCCGAGGGCGGCACGACCATCGTCATCACCACCCACTTCATGGAGGAGGCGGAGTACTGCGACCGTATCCTGATCCAGGATGCCGGCAAGCGCCTGGCGATCGGCACGCCGCAGCAGGTGCGTGAACAGGGTGGCCACGCCACCCTCGGTGCGAGCATGGAGGAGACCTTCATCGCCATTGTCGAGCAGGGGCGCCAGGGCGCCGGGGTGGCCGCATGAGCCGCTCCGCCAGTGCCGGTTTCTGGCTGCGCCTGCGCTCGTTGATCCGCAAGGAGACGCGGCAACTGCTGCGCGACAAGAGCAACCTGATGATCGGCATCGGGTTGCCGATCGTGCTGATCCTGATCTTCGGCTACGGCGTGTCGCTGGATGTGCGCAATATCCGCCTGGCGGTGGTGCTGGACGACCACTCGCCGGTGGCGACCGATTTCGTCGCCGGGATGACGCTGTCGCGCTACTTCAACCCGCAGCCGGCGGCGTCGCTGCAGCAGGCCTACAACCTGATGCGCGCGGGCGAGGCCGAGGGGATAGTGCACCTGGGCAGCGATTTCACCCGCCAGCTGACGGCGGGGCAGGCCCAGGTGCAGCTGATCGTGTCCGGTACCGATTCCACCCGAACCGCGCCGGTCATCAACTACTTCAATACCGCGGTGCGGGTCTGGGCGCAGAAGCGGGCCGACCGTGCCGGTACCCCGCTGAGGGGCCCGCAGGTGCAGGTGATCGAGCGGATCTGGTTCAACGACGCCAACACCAGTACCTGGTTCA
>QKGH01000217.1 GCA_003250495.1 Marinobacterium sp. | reverse complement strand
CGAAGCGGCCGATGCTCGCGGTCTGGCCGTCGGGAAGGCTGCTCAACGCCCGGGCGCGCTGCCTGCTCGACTTCATGCAGGGCTATCTGCAGACGGTGGCGACACTGCAGGCGGACGTCGGCTGATTGTCGGGTTGGCGACAGCCGACCCCGTTTCCACCCCCACGAGGCATCGGCGCCGACAATTCATCCCGTTGATTCAATGTCTGTTTTTCCATTCGCCCGGGATTGGTGCGAATCCTGAAAGAGCGTTTGAAAGAGCGTCTGAAGGGGTGCCTGAAAGAGTGAGCGCAGCAGGGTGCTTGGAAGAACCGGAACCGGCTTGGCCGGGCGGGCGAGAACCCGAAGGAAAACGCGCGGGGTAACGATCGGCGGCAGTCTAACGGTCAAAGGCGGAGGAGCGGGGATGTTCGAGATAGCGATTATCGGCGGCGGGTTGTCCGGACTCAGCCTTGCACACCGCCTGCAGCGGGCCGGGCGCAGCTTCCTGCTGTGCGAGTCGCGCGACCGTCTCGGCGGACGCATCCTCAGCGTAGCGGGATCTCGCCGGGAGACGGGCGGGGACGGCGCCGGTTTCCGTTACGACCTCGGTCCGGGCTGGGTCTGGCCGGCGCAGCAGCCGCGCATCGCCGCGCTGTTACGCCAGTTCAACCTAGAGAGTTATCCACAGTGGATAGCGGGCCGCGCGCTGTACCAGCCGGGGCGGGAGATCGCACCCCAGGCCTATGTCGATCAGCAGACCTACGCCGATGCGCGGCGCATCGCCGGCGGCAGCGAACGGCTGATCGAGGCGCTGGTTGGCGAGCTGCCGGCGCAGCGGCTGATGACCGGTAGCCATCTGCGCCAGTTGACCGACCGCGGCGACCATATCGAGCTGGAGCTGATCCGTGCCGGCGAAGTGCAACGGTTGCGGGCGCGCCAGGTGGTACTGGCGCTGCCGCCGCGGCTGCTGGCGCAGCAGCTGGGCTTCGAGCCGGCACTGGATGCCCGCTTGCTGCAGATGATGCAGCAGACGCCGACCTGGATGGCCGGTCATGCCAAGGCGCTGATCCGCTACCGGCACCCGTTCTGGCGCGAGGCGGGCTGGTCCGGGGCGGTGCTGGCGAACTACCGCGGTGCGATATTGGGCGAGGTGTTCGATGCCGGGGCCGAGGATGGCAGTGCCGCCGCGCTGAGCGGGTTTTTCGCGCTGCCCACCGAGCTGCGGCGGCAGTATCGTGGCGATCTTTATGCACTGATTCTCGATCAACTGGTGGGGCTGTTCGGTCCGGAGGCCGCCGCGCCCGAGGAGCTGATGATCAAGGAGTGGGCCGACGAGCCGCTGACCGCGACCGCGGACGATGCTATCCCCCCGACGGACCATCCGCAGTACGGTCACCGCTGGTTCGAGCTCGATCACTGGAACGACAAGCTGCATTTCGCCGGCACCGAGACGGCGCCGGGGTTCGGCGGCTATCTGGAGGGGGCGCTGGAGTCCGCCGAGCGCGCGGCACAGGCGTTGGGCGTATGGGATGAGTGGGGCGGAGCGCTGCCCCGCTGCAGCAACGGAGGAGACTGAGATGGCACAACAGGCGTTGGCGCGGCTCGGCGAGCAGGTGACGGCCTGGCGCAGGGCATTGAAGCGGGACTACGACCGCAGCATCAACCGCGACCTGTCGCGACAGAACTGGCCAGACCTGCTGTTGCGCAATGTGACCGCGCAGCTGCAGCTCGGCTACCAGTTAACGTTGCAGCAACTGCCGGCCATAGAGCGGGGAGAGGAGCGGGGAGGCGAATGGGAAAAAGAGCGGGACGGTTTGCTGGCCGCCCTGCTCGAGCCCTATGCCGGGAGCGACGAGGAGCTGCTGCAGCATGCCGTGCAGCACCATCGCAGCTCCTGTGCGCTGTCCAACTTTCCCGACGAGCACCGCCCCAGTCCCGAGTATATCGCCCGGGTGATCGCGGCGATCGAACAGCAGTGGCAGGCGTTCCAGCAGCAGATCCGCGAACGGCTTAGTACCTGAGGGGCCGTCGCAATCGGGTACC
>QKGH01000181.1 GCA_003250495.1 Marinobacterium sp. | reverse complement strand
AGCGCAGGTCGTAACAGACGATCGGCCGGATGCGCCAGCCCCGGTACTCGAGCGATGGCCGCTCGCTGCCGCTTTGATAGTGCTCGTGCTCGCCGCCCATGCGGAACAGGTGGCGCTTGTCGTAGCAACTCACGCCACCCTGCGGATCCACCCAGTACAGGCGATTGCAAAACCCCCGGGCGCTGCGTACGGCGATGCTGCCGCATACGGCGGCATCGAGACGCCGGGCCTGCTCGCACATCCACGCCAGCGACGCTCCCTGCTCCGCTTCGGCCACCCGCTCCGGTGCCATGGTGAAACCGGTGGTGAACATCTCCGGCAGCACCACCAGGTCCGTGCTCCCGGCCAGCGGCGCCAGCAGCTGCTCGAAATGACGACGGTTCGCCGCGGCGTCCTGCCAGATCAACTCATCCTGTACTAACGTCAGTCTCAGCTTGTCGTCGTTCATCGCATCTCCTGTCCGCACGGCGCCGGGCAATAACGTCCGTGGCTGAATCGTCGCCAGTGGCACCCACGACGAGCCCGGCGACAACGGGGCTCGCGTTGCAGTCAAGGGATCAAAAGGGCGTCCGCAGGTCCCCGGATACTAGCCGAGAAGCTCTTGCGGCCTCAAGCAACGCGGCCCGGGCCGCGCCGTTTTCCGGCTTGTCTGCGTACAGACGAGCAGTTAAGGTTATTCGGCTGCGAGCACGCTGGGAGTTTCGAAGTGGAGTGGATTCTCGAACATAACGGTTTCATCATTGAAGCGATTATCTTGGGCGCAGTGGTAATCTATGTCGGGTTGAAAATATAAAGTGGCGCCGGAACGACCGCATCGATGAACAATAAACTCGTAACTTGCGCAGTTCTGCTGATCCCGTCGCTATCGAGCGGTCTCGCGCTCGCCGCCGCCAGCGATCTACTCGACGAAAGCGACTTCCTGATCGACATCCCGGAAGTGACCTCCGCTACCCGCCTGCCGCAGAAGCTGTCGGAATCGCCGGCGTCCATCACCATTATCGACCGCACGCTGATCGACGCGTCGGGCCTGCAGACGCTGCCGGACCTGCTGCGCCTGGTGCCGGGGTTCCAGAGCTACCTGATCAGCAGCAACAAGTTCGGCGTCGCCTACCATGGGGTGTCGGACGACTTCCCCAATCGTCTGGAGGTGATGGTGGACGGCCGTTCCGTTTACCTGCCGCTGTTGTCGACGGTGGACTGGACCTCGCTCGGCATCCACCTCAGCGACGTCGCCCGTATCGAGGTGGTACGCGGCTCCAACGTCCCCACCCAGGGCTCCAACGCCTTTATCGGGTCGATCAACATCATCACCGTCGAACCGACCGCCAGCTCCGGCCTGACGCTGGAAACCCTGCTCGGCGGCCAGAACACCCGCAACGCCCATCTGAGCTACGCCGACAGCAACTCCCTGTTCAGTTACCGGCTCAGTGCCAGTCATGAGCAGAACGACGGTAACGACCACTACAGCAGCTTTTACACCGGCCCCTATTTCTCCGCCGACAGCGGCGAATGGCAGGACGATCTGGAGCGCAACTACCTCAACCTCAGTGCCACCTGGACACCGAACCTGAACAACAGCCTGTGGCTGCAGCTCGGCGTCGACCGGGGCCAGGAGACGGTGGGGGCACTGGACAAGGAGGATGCCCACTTCGCCGACCGCGAACACGCCTCCTACTTCCAGAATCTGAAGTTCAGCCATCTCTATTCCGCCACCGGTACACTGCAGCTGAGCGCCTACTACAATCATCTCGACCTCAGCATCCCCAACGCCTCGGTCGCCGAGGTGTCGACGCTGCTGGCGGATGGGCTGTCGATCTTGCCGCCGATGTCCCCGGCCACGCAGCAGGCGTTCGTGCAGTCGCTGATCGATCTGAACTCGCTCAAGCTGATCAGCGAAGCGGGTACCATGGATACCTTCGACAGCGAGCTGCAGATTAGCGACCGGCTGGGACGCCTGACCTTCGTCACCGGCCTGGGCTACCGTTTCGACCAGGCCGAGAGCGATATCCTGCTCCAGGGCGGCGCCGTCGACGAGTACCGTTCGCGGATCTTCGGCACCCTGAACTACGACCTGACCCCGCGCCTGCAGTTGACGACCGGGGCCATGTTCGAGCACAGCAGTGCCGATCTCACCGCGCTCTCCTATCGTCATGCCCTGATCTTCAAACCGGACCCAACCAGCAGTATTCGCCTGGGTTATTCGCGCAGTGAACGCTTACCTTCGCTACTGGACCGCAACCTCGAAAACAATCTGCTGCTGCCACCGATCCCGGGCTACAGCAGCGAGCCCCTGGTCTATGACCGCGCTATCGGTCCCAACGAGGATCTGGACCCGGAACAGATCTCGAGCTGGGAGCTGGGCTTCTATCACATCCTCGGCACCCCCAACAGCTATATCGATCTGCGCCTGTTCCACGAACGGGTGGAGGACGCCATCTTCACCTACTGGTATCCCGAAAGCGACGAGCTCGCCAGCGAACAGCGCATCGGCCGGCGCGCCAATATCGGCGCCTGGAGCAACGACGGCTTCGAATTCCAGTTCAAGCACCAGCCCCTGCGCGACGTCTGGTACCTGCTCAATTACGCCTACATCAATACCGTGAACGAGGAGTGGGAGCGCGGTGTCAACAAAGGCACCTTCCACGCCGACCCCAGCATGACCCCGGCTCATACCGCCTCGCTGTTGCTGAGCTGGTCGCCGATGGACGACCTCGATCTGAGCCTGGCCCACTACTATATGAGCGATGTGGACTGGAACGAAGGCGGCTTTCGCGAAGATTACAACCGCACCGACCTGCGCCTGGCCCGGCGCTGGAACCTGGCGCCGCGGACCGAGCTGGAAACGGCGTTGATCGTGCAGAACGCCTTCGGTCCCAGCTACCCCGAGTTCTACCAATACAACTGGTTCGATCGCAGAACCTACCTGCAACTGACACTGAAATGCCCCTGAGGTGCGCCGACACACGATGAACATGCCGATAACCGCGCTCCTCGCAGCGCCTCATCCACCCTTGGCCCCCCCGCCCCCGGCGGCGGAGCCGCGTGCAAGGAGGCCGGAACCTTCGTGATAAAGACACTGGCTAGGATGGCAGGTGTGATGACAGGCGTAAAAAGAGCGCTGCTGGGGGCACTACTAGGGATGGTTCTGCTCTGCTCCCCAGGCGCCAAGGCGGAGTCCGGCGGCATCCCGCCGCTGCTCCTGTTAAGCGACTCCAGTAGCAGTTACAGCACCATGCAGGAAGCACTGACCCAGTTCTACCCGGGACATTTCGATACCGCGCTGGTACAGGATTATACGCTGCCGACAGCGGAGCGGCTCGTCATCGCCGTCGGTGCGCGCGCCTGCCGACGGGTGCTGGAGAGCGCGACGGCGCTCACCCGCCTGCTGTGTATCTTTCTGCCCTCGCAGACCTTCATCGAACTGACGACCGGCGAGCTGGCGCAACAGCTGCTGCAGCGGCAGCGCCTCGGCGCCGTCTTCCTCGACCAGCCACTGGCGCGACAGATCCGCCTGGCCCTGCTGCTCAAGCCCGACGCGCGCACCCTGGGAACCGCCATCGGTACCGACAACAGCACGCAGGCCGATGCCTTCAGGGACGCCGCCGCCCGCTTCAATCTGACGCCGATCGTCGCCCGCCTGGGGCCCGACGATAATCCGATCCAGGTGCTGACGCCGGCGCTGGAGCGTAGCGACCTGTTCCTGCCGCAACCCGACCGCTCGGTGTTCAACCGCGCCTCGGCGAAGTGGATTCTCTATATCTCGCTGCGCCTCGGGGTGCCGCTGATCGGTTTCTCGCAAAAATATGCCGATGCCGGTGCCGTCGCGGCGCTGCACTCAACCAACGAGGAGATCGCCCGCCAGAGCAGCGAAATCATCGCCCGTGCCGAACGTGGCGAGCCGCTCCCGCCCCCCGCGTTTCCCCGCTACTTCAGCGTCACGGTCAACCAGACCTCCGCCCGCAATCTGGGCCTGCCGCCGACCGACAGCTCCTGGCTGCGGTTGCAGTTACAGAAACAGGAGGCGCCCTGATGTCACAGCGTTCGCTGAGTATCCGCTACCGGGTGCTGGCACTGACGTTGCTGCCGATGACGCTGCTGGCACTGGTACTGGGCAGCTATTTCACCGTGACCCGGGTTGCCGACAACCGCACCAACCTGCTGGAACGCGGCAGCTCGCTGGCGCGGATGATGGCTTCCGCCGCCGAGTTCGGCGTGCTCAGCGGCAACACCGAGCTGCTGCAGAGCCTGACCTCCGGCCCGGTGCGTCACGACGAGGTCGCCGATATCCTGTTTTACGACCAGAACTTCCGGCTGCTCTACCGCAGCGGCCGTTTCGACGTCCGGGTCAACCGTTCCCAGGCGCTGCCGCAGCTGGAGCGGGGCATCTGGTACTTCGTCGAGCCGATCAAGATCAACGCCAACCCGATGGTCGACAATCCGGAGCTCGCCCCGCTGTTTCAACGCAGCGAAACGGTGGGCTGGGTGGCGGTGTTGATCTCGGCCGAGCCGACGATCAAACGCGAAAACCAGATCCTGCTGCGCAGTATCGGCCTGACGCTGGCGGGGCTGGTCATCGCCCTGGCCCTGGGTAACCGTTTCGGGCGCCGCATCACCAAGCCGATCATCGGCCTGACCCGGCTGATCGAGCGCCTGCAGCGCGGCGAGCTCAGCGCCCGCGCCGACGTCATCCAGACCGGGGAGCTGCGCACCCTGGCCAGCGGTATCAACCGGCTCGCGGCGCGGGTACAGGAATCCAACCAGCAGTTCGAATACCGGGTCGAAAGTGCCACCCGGCGCCTGACCCGAACCCTGCGCCACCTGGAGAAACGTAACCAGGAGCTGCAGCTGGAGCGCCAGCGCGCCGACGACGCCAACCGCGCCAAAGACGAATTCCTGGCCCGCATGAGCCACGAACTGCGCACCCCGTTGACCTCGGTGATCGGCTTCGCCCACCTGTTGGCGCAGAGCCGGCTGGATCCGGAGCAGCAGGAGTATGTCCATATCGTCAACCGCACCTCCGAGCTGCTGCTGACGATCATCGACGACATCCTCGACTTTTCCCGTCTGGAGTCCAATGCCATCGTCCTCGAGACGATCGAGTTCGATCCGCAGCAGTGCCTGTTCGACGTCATCGACGCCCAGGCGCCGCGGGCGTTCCGCAAGGGGCTGGAGCTCATCGCCGATATCGCCCCCGACCTGCCCAGCGCCATCGAGGGCGACCCGACCCGCCTGAGCCAGGTACTGAACAACCTGATCGGCAACGCCATCAAGTTCACCGAGGAGGGCGAGGTCGTCATCACCGCTGAGGTGCGCCAGGGGGCCGAGGAGGCGCAGCTCTATATCCGCATCTCGGACACCGGGATCGGGATCCCCGAGTCGCGCATCGGCCAGCTGTTCACCGCCTTCTCCCAGGCCGACAGTTCCATCAGCCGCCGTTTCGGCGGCTCCGGCCTGGGGCTGGTCATCGCCCACCACCTCACCGAGCTGATGGGCGGCCATATCGCCCTGAGCAGCCGCGAAAGCGAGGGTACCGAGGTCAGTATCGAACTGCCGCTGCGCCAGGTGAGCGCGCCGCAACAGAGTACCCAGGCGCCGGAGCAGAGCGCGACCGAACTGCTGCTGTTCGAACCCTCCAACAGCAGCCGCCAGGCGCTGATCCATCAGTTGTCGCCCTATGTCCCGAATATCCGCGTGCTGCAACGGCTGGAGGAGGTCGCCCTGCTGCCCCCCGCCGCCGCACCGCGGCTGCTGCTGGTCGCCTTCGGCCCGCACGACTGCAGCGCGCGGGCGATTCAGGCGGTACAGGCCAGGATCCGCACCATGAGCAACATTCCGATGGTGTTCCTGCTGCCCGATCGCAGCCATCAGCACCTGCACACCGACGATACCCGGCTGCTGCCGAAACCGGTACGTCCGATCCGGCTGCTGCAACTGCTGGGGCTCGATATCCGCGCCCCCAGCCACCCGGCCGATACGCCGCCGACGACCCAGTTGCCCTATCCGCTGCAGATCCTGGTCGCCGAAGACAACGATTTCAACCGCCTGTTGATCCGGCGCCTGCTGGAGGGGATCGGCGCCGAGGTCAGCGAAGTCACCAATGGCCGCAGCGTGCTCGAATACCTGCAGAGCGCAACCCCGGACCTGATCCTGATGGACGTTCACATGCCCGGCATGGACGGTATCGAGGCCACGCGCCGGGTTCGGGCCCAGCTCCCCGAGCTGCCGATCATCGCCCTGACCGCCAACGTGGTACCGCATGAGCACCAGGCCCTGATGAATGTCGGCATCACCGACCTGCTGTTGAAGCCGGTCAACGTCCCGGAGCTGATGCGGGTCCTGCTGCATCTGTGCGAATTGAAAACCGGCCAGCGCAGCACGCCGCCGCCGGTCAGCAACACCCTGCGCAACGCCCTGCGCACCCTGGCGGAACCCGCCGCCGTGCACGACGAAGTGCGTCGTCTGGCGCAGCTGGCGCGCCAGGCCACCATCCAGCGCGACCGCAAGCAGGTTCGCAGCTGCGCTCACCAACTGCTGGGTATTGCCGGGCTGTATGAGAAGCCAGTGCTGGAGGACTGCACCGCCGAGGTCCATAAGGCCGCCTCCAGCGGCACTATGCGCGATCTCTGGTACGCGGTGTCACGGCTCTACCGCATCGCCGAACAGGAGTTGCTGGAGTAGTCTCAGAACTCGCGGTACACGGGTTCCGCAGCGATCAGCCGGTCCAGCTCGGCCAGGACCTGGGCCATGCGTTCGCGGCCGGCGCGGTCGTACAGATAGCCGTCGATCCCCTCTCCGGCGGCGGGCTGCCGCCCATCGCCCTCATGGATCTGCAGACAGCGGCGGCGAATCTGCTCCAGCTCCTCGTCGTGGACGATCGGTAACCCCAGAAACATCTCCCAGGCCTCGCTACTGGTACTGCGCGCCAGCACCCCGGCCAGCAGCTCCCGCACCGCATGCCGGGTCGGCCGGTAGGAGGGTACCCGGCCGAACTGCAGCAGCAGGACCAGCCCCACCAGCACGATCAACGTCAGCACGAAGACCGAGAGGAACTCCATTACTGCAACTGCTCCAGCGGATACTCCTGCAGCGCGCGCATGGCATGCTCCGCCGCCTCGACATGCTCCGCTTCCACCTGCACCATCTGCAGTTGGTAGCGCGCCTGCTCCACCTTGCTCAGCGCCTTCCACTCGGCCAGGAACGGGATGTGCCGGGTCGCCTCGTAGACCCGCTCGATCACCACGAAATCCTGATGCTGCAGCAGGTGCGGCGCCAGATTGTCGAGCAGTACCTTGAGCCGGAGACACCCCTCCGTCAGCGTCATCTTCTCGTCATTGAGTACGGCGGCGGCAATCAGCCGCACGCTGTCGACCAGGTAACGCCGGTGCTCCTGTGCCTGCTGCCGCAGTTGCTGTTCGCGCGCCTGCTGGGTCTGTCGCGCCTGTCGCTGCCGACGCAGCTGACGCCGGATCTGCAGGCTCAACAGGACGATGGCGGCCAGGCCGATGCCAATCAGGGTATAGGTCAATGTGGAACTCATGCTCTCTCCGCTACGGGGCTGATCGATCCCCCCTCTGCTCTTTAGCATATATCGCCGGCAGGCGATCTGCCGTCGGGGGAAGGCGGATTATAGCGGGGAAGGGGCAGCCTGACCCGCCCGCAGGCGGGTCAGCGCAGGCGACCTAGTCGAAGTTACGCGGACGCAGCAGGTCCGGTTTCAGGAAGGGTTTCTCGCCGGTGTTGTCGTGCTGGCCGAGGATCTTGCCGTCGCGCTCGGTGCCGTACATCGAGTACTTGTGGAAGTTCAGGTATTTCTCCCGGGTCT
>QKGH01000193.1 GCA_003250495.1 Marinobacterium sp. | reverse complement strand
GCAGCGGGTGGCGATCGCCCGGGCGCTGGTGTTCGAGCCGGAACTGCTGCTGCTCGACGAGCCGCTGTCGGCACTGGACAAGAACCTGCGCGAACAGCTGCAGGCCGAGCTGAAGCGTATTCATCAGGAGATCGGCACCAGCTTTGTCTTCGTCACCCACGACCAGGGCGAGGCGCTGGCGCTGTCGAGCCGCATCGCCATCTTCAACCGCGGCCGGCTGGTGCAGGTGGACACCCCGGAGGCGATCTACCAACGTCCGGAGAGCCGCTTCGTCGCGGAGTTCATCGGCAAGATGAACCTGTTCCCGCTGCACGACGTACACCACAACGGCGAGCAGTTCAGCGGCCGTTTCGGCAGCGAACGGCTGCACGCCAGCAGCTCCCGCTTCTTCGGCGACAAGCCGCTGCTGATCGCGGTGCGCCCGGAACAGATGAGCCTGAGTCGCGAGGCGGCCGTGGCGCCGGGACTGAACAGCGTGCCGGTAACGCTGGCCGGCACCAGCTACCAGGGCAACCTGCACCTGTTGAACCTGACGTTGAGCGACGGCCGCGAGGCCCAGGTGGCACCCCGTTGTACCTGAGCTGGCCGATCGCCCAGGGGCGTCTGCTCGAAGCCTGAACCCAACCCAACACCATGCCTGACACAGCGATCCAGCCAAGGATCCAAAGGAGCAGCACGATGAACCACCACCAGCAGGACTGTATCGAAATCCTCGTTGAGAAGGCCCGCCGCGGCCAGGTCAGCCGTCGCAGTTTTATCAAGGCGATGGGCATCCTCTCCGCCATGCCGCTGGCGATGCGTAACGGCATCAGCTGGGCCGCCGACAAACCGCTGGTCGTCGTCAACTGGGGCGGCGACGCGATCAAGTCGTTCAACGAAGCGTTCAGCAAGAGCTTCACCGCCGAGACCGGCATTCCGGTCAAGATCGATGGCTCCGGCCCCACCGAGGGTGCCATCCGCACCCAGGTGAAGAGCGGCCGTCCGAGCTGGGACTGCGTCGATGCCGAGCCGTTCTCCGCCGAAGCGCTGGGCCGTGAAGGGGTGCTGCAGCCGATCGATTACAGCATCGTCGACAAGAGCAAGGTGTTCGACGGCCTGGCCAATGAGTATGGTATCGCCGGCTACATGTACAGCTACGTGCTGGCGTGGGACACCGAAGTGTTCGGCGCCAACGGTCCGAAGGACTGGAAAGATTTCTGGGATGTGAAGAAGTTCCCCGGCAAGCGCACCATGTACAAGTGGATGAACGGCGTGCTGGAGATGGCGCTGCTGGCCGATGGCGTGGCCCCCGCCGACCTCTACCCGCTGGACGTGGCCCGTGCCTTCGCCAAGCTGGAAGAGCTGAAGCCGCACATGCTGGCCTACTGGGGTTCCGGTGCCGAGAGCCAGCAGCTGCTGCTGAACGGCGAAGTGGCGATGGGCGCGATCTGGAACACCCGCGCCACGCTGCTGGAGAAGGACAGCGAAGGGCGTATCGCCTGGAGCTTCGATAACGCCATCGTACAGCCCAGCGCCTGGGGCGTACTGGCCGGCAACCCGGCCGGTAAGGACGCGGCGATGCAGTACATCAACCATGCGCTGAACCCGGCAGGTCAGGTCGAGCTGCTGAAGCTGATGGGCAACGGCACCACCAACCCGGCGGCCCAGCCGCTGCTGACCGCCGAGCTGAAACGTTACGACGCCGGTGCGCCGGAGAACGTCGCCGTGCAGCACAAGCTGAACATCGAGTGGTATGTGGATAACTACGGTCCGACCCTCGACAAGTTCCTCGGTCTCATCGGCGGTTAAACGGAGCGCGTCATGAGTCAGGCCCTGTCCTCCACCCGTACCCGTTACCTGCTGCTTCTGCCGCTGCCGCTGATCGTCGGGTTGTTCTACGTGCTGCCGTTTGCCGGCATCATCGGCTGGAGCGTCACGCTGCCGGAACTGGGACTGGACAACTACGCTCGGGTGCTGAGCGACGGCTCGATTCATGACGTGCTCTGGCGCACGCTGCGCGTCTGCAGCGCAGTCTCGGTGATCGCCCTGGCCGGTGCCTATCTGCTCGCCTACAGCTGGCTGTTCAGCCCGGCCTGGCTGCAGCGGCTGATCGAGATCGGGGTGTTCCTGCCGTTCTGGCTGTCGGTGCTGGTGCGCACCTTTGGCTGGCTGATCGCCCTGCGCGGCAACGGCCTGCTGAACTCCTGGCTGATGGCGAGCGGCCTGATCGACTCGCCGCTGAGCCTGGTACGTAACGAGACCGGGGTGATCATCGGCATGGTCCACTTCATGATCCCGTTCGCGTTTTTCCCGATCCTGTCGTCGATGCGGCAGATCGATCAGCGCACACTGCTGGCCGCCCGCGGTCTCGGTGCCGGCCGCCTGCGCACCTTCTGCTCGGTGTTCGTGCCGCAGACCCTGCAGGGCGTATGCGGTGCGTTCATCATGGTATTCGTGTTCTGTCTCGGTTTCTTCATCGTGCCGGTGCTGCTCGGCGGCGGGCAGACGGTGATGATCGCCGAATATATCTTCCTGCAGATGTTCCAGACCTCCAACTGGGGCCTCGGTGCCGCGCTCAGCGTGATCCTGCTGGCGCTGGTGCTGCTGCTGACCTGGCTGCTGCTGAAGATCACCCGTGTCGACCGTAATCTGGCGGCGTAATCAGGGAGTATCACGCGATGAATACCTACCGTACCGCCTGGACCACCCGCCTGCTGGTATTGCTCGGCCTGGCGTTCATGCTGTTCCCGCTGCTGGCGGTGATCCCGGTGTCGTTCACCAGCAAGCGCTACCTGTCGATGCCGAAGGGTAACTGGTCGCTGCGTCACTACCAGGCGCTGCTGGATAACCCGGACTGGGCCAGCGCCATCGGTCAGAGCCTGCTGATCGCGTTTATCACCGCCGTGGTCGCCACCTTGCTGGTGGTGGCCTTCGCGCTCGGCGTCTGGTACCTGCGCTCGAAGCTGGCGCTGCTGTTGGTGGGGCTGTGCATGCTGCCGCTGGCGATCCCGCCGGTGATCTCGTCGATGGTGCTCTACTTCATGGAGACCAGCATCTCCAAGGTGGTACCGGGACTGGGTTACGACACCATCCCCGGCGTGGTACTGGCCCATGTGCTGATGGTGGCACCGTTCGGCATCATCGCCATGCTGGTGGCGCTGGGTCAGCTCGACCGGCGCATGGAGATGGCCGCGCGCAACCTCGGCGCCAGCACCTGGCAGACCATCTATATGGTGCTGCTGCCGAACCTGAAACTGGGGATCGCCTCCACCGCCCTGCTCGCGTTCGCGCTGAGCTGGGAGGAGATCGCGGTCACCCTGTTCATCACCAGTTTCGATGTGATCACCCTGCCGCGGCAGATCTGGAGCGGGCTGCGCGACAACGTGGACCCCAGCATCGCGGCGATCTCGGTGATCCTGATCGGCATCACGCTGCTGGCGCTGGCCGGTCGCGCCCTGGTGCAGCATTACGCCGCCCGCGGCCAGCACGAGGGCTGAGCGATGCC
>QKGH01000321.1 GCA_003250495.1 Marinobacterium sp. | reverse complement strand
GTCCGGCGCGGTGCCGGGCTCCAGCGTTTGCCCGCGCAGGGGCTCGTAACCGCGGTTGGCGATCGACCTAGACTTGTCCACCGCGCGTTTGACGCTGTCGGGCTGAGCGAAGAAGTGCCGCGCCTGTGCAAACACCTGGGCCTGCAGTTCAGCATCGATACCGTGATGACTGATCAGGAAAAAGCCGCTGTCGATACAGGCGGCACGGATTGCCGTACCGACCGCCGCGCGCTGCCTAGGGTCGGTCGAACGCAGGCCGGCGATATCGATGACCGGCAGGGTTGCGGGTTGCTGTTCAGGGGCAGGAATCACGTTCTGGGCTCCATCGGGTTGGCTGGAACCAGTATTACGCGACCGGCGCTGTCCTAAAAAGAACTTATTTTCGCTCGCCTTGATGCCTTTTCGGCATCACTGCGGATCGTCGAGCAGGTTTTGCTCCTGCTCGGCACGGGACTCGATCTCCTCCGCCAGGATCTGGGCGAAGGCGTCGACAGCCACCGGCAGGGAGCGCTGGGCACGGATATAGAGTCCCAGGTCGCTCATGATCGGCTGGTTATGCACCAGCGGGATATGCACCAGCGTGCGGCGGCGCAGCTCCTCTTCGATACCGATCCGGGTCTGGAAGGCGATACCGACATTGCGCAGCGCCAGCTTCTTGGCCAGCTCCACCGAACCGGTTTCGACCACGGCCTGGCTCCAGTCGCGGGCCTGGTTGATGGCGGGGCCGAGCAGGTGGGCGATCGACAGCTCCGGCTTGGCCAGGATCAGCGGATAGGCGGCGCAGGTGGCGAAACGCAGTTTGCGCTGGCTCGCCAGCGGATGATCCGGGCGCATGATGGCACCGAGATGCAGGTGGGAGCGGATCAGCTGGTGCAGGTTGTCGTTACGTTGTAGTGCGAACGCCAGCCCCAGGTCGGCGTTGCCGCTGATGATCATCTCCGGGATCGCGGTGGAGCCGAGGATTGAAACGCCGATCGACACCTTGGGGTAGAGTTTACGCATCCGTTCGATCGCCACCGGCAACAGGTCGACGGTGACCCCCTCGATGGTGGCGATCTCCACATGGCCGCTGCGCAGGCCGTGCAGTGCGTCGAGCTGGGAGCGCACGCGCTCGGTGTCCTGCAGCACGGTGATGACGTGGCGGGCGAAGATCTCGCCGGCGGCGGTCAGCTGCAGCCCGCCGGGCAGGCGCTCGAACAGCGGTGCGCCGATCTCCTCCTCCAGTTTCAGGATCTGTCGGTTCACCGCTGACGAGGCGACGTTCAGCGTGCGCGCCGCCTCACGGAAGGAGCCGCAACGACGCACGCGGTCGAAATAGACGATGGCCGGGGCGTGGATGCGCAGCTTGGGTCGGGCCATGGTGGCTTACAGCGGTTCCAGGCGGGCGAAGCCGACCACCAGCCACTTGCTGCCCTCATCGTCGAAGTTGACCTGGACCCGCGCCTTCGGCCCGCTGCCTTCGAAATTGATCACCGTGCCTTCGCCAAACTTCGGATGGAGCACGCGCTGGCCCAGGTTCAGACTGGTGTCGGGAACGGCGCTGGCGCGGAGGCTGCTGCTGCCGAACAGCGAGCTGGATTCCTGCTGGCCGTAGCTGCCGCGGTTGTAATCACTGCCATAACCGCTGCTATAGGGACGGCGCACGCTGGCGTTCAGACGCACCTCTTCGACCAGCTCGACCGGGATCTCCTGGATAAAGCGCGACGGCCGGTTGTAGTTCTCCTGGCCGTGCAGGCGGCGCGACTCGGCATAGGTAATATACAGCTTCTGCATCGCCCGGGTGATGCCGACATAACAGAGACGGCGCTCCTCCTCCAGCCGGCCCGGCTCCTCTGCCGACATGCTGTGCGGGAACAGACCCTCCTCCATGCCGGCCATGAACACCAGCGGGAACTCCAGTCCCTTGGCCGAATGCAGCGTCATCAGTTGCACGCTGTCCACATGCACGTCAGCCTGCGCCTCGCCGGCATCGAGCGCGGCCTGGTCGAGGAAGGCGGACATCACCGAGTTGAAGCCCTCCGCCTCGGCCTGCTCCTGCTGCCA
>QKGH01000348.1 GCA_003250495.1 Marinobacterium sp. | reverse complement strand
CTGTTGCGCATAGTGGCGCTGGCTCAGGTGCGCCAGCTCATGGGCGATGACCGCTGCCAGCTCGGCTTCGGTTTCGGAGGCGACGACCAGGCCGCCGTGTACGCCGACGACGCCGCCCGGAACGGCGAAGGCGTTGAAGGTGGGGTTGTCGAGCACGATCAGCTCGAGGCGCAGGTCGCTGAGATCGCTATGGGGGGCGATCTGCCACAACAGGTCGGCCAGATACTGCTTCACCAGCGGGTCGGGCAGCAGCTTGGCCTGGCCGCGCAGCATGCGGGCCCAGTTACGCCCCAGGCGGTGCTCCTGCTCCGGGCTGATGATGCTGGAGCTGGCGTCACTGAGTACCGGCAGCGAACTCTCCGCCAGCCCCGTCATGGGGTGCAGCGCCAGCCACAGGGCCGGGGCGGCCAGTGTCAGCTTCATTACCCTGCTTATTGTTGCCATACCAGACCATTATCCGATTGAGGTTTGTGGTATAAAGTGCGTCGCATGCTGTCCATCAGTTTCGAGGAAAAGGTATTCGATGCCGTCATCAGTAGAACCCGATGTCACCCAGATTATCGATGCCTCCGGGCTCAGCTGTCCGTTGCCGCTCCTCAAGGCCAAGCAGGCGCTCAACCGCATGGCGGCGGGCGACGTGCTGAAGGTGATCGCAACGGATGGCGGTTCGGTTCGCGATTTTCGTGTTTACGTTGAACATAGCGACCATGAATTGCTGGATTCGTTCATCGATGGCGAGCGCTATATCCATATCATAAAGTGCGGTAAGCGAGAGGATAAGGGGAGCCGGACGCAGCATGCGTAAAATTTTCAGTAAATGGATCGATCAGTACTTCTCGGATGAGGAAGCGTTGTTCCTGTTCGTGCTGCTGCTCGGTGCATTGGCGATCATCCTGTTCCTCGGCGCGCCACTGGCGCCGGTATTTGCCAGCATCATCGTCGCGTTTCTGATGCAGGGGCTGGTCAACTGGCTCAAGGAGCACCATGTGCCGCATCTGGCCGCGGTGACGCTGGTGTTCCTGCTGCTGCTCGGCTTTCTGACCGCGTTGATGCTGTTTGTGCTGCCGATCGCCTGGCGTCAGGCGGTCAATCTGTTCAACGAGGCGCCGGGCATGATCACCAAGGTGCAGGGGCTGTTGCTGCTGTTGCCGGAGAAATACCCGGACCTGATCTCGGAAGCGCAGATCCGCGATCTGATCGGCGTTGCGGTCAGCGAGATGAGCCGGGTGGGGCAGTGGGTGCTGACCTATTCGCTGAACTCGCTGACCAGCATCGTGACGCTGCTGGTGTACCTGATTCTGGTGCCGATCCTGGTGTTTTTCTTCCTGAAGGATGGCGACAGTCTGCTGCACAGCTTTACCGCCGTGCTGCCGGCCAAGCGGGACATGATGACCCGGGTCTGGCAGGAGATGGATGTGCAGATCGCCAACTATATTCGCGGCAAGGCGATCGAGATCCTGATTGTCGGTGGGGTGACCTGGTTCACCTTCGCGCTGCTGGGGATCAACTACGCGGCGTTGCTGGGGCTGGCCGTCGGACTGTCGGTGCTGATCCCCTACATCGGGGCTACGCTGGTGACGCTGCCGGTGGCGGTCATCGGCTTCTTCCAGTGGGGCTGGGGCGGCGATTTCATGTGGTTGATGATCGCCTATGCGATCATCCAGGCGCTGGACGGGAATGTGCTGGTGCCGTTGCTGTTTTCCGAGGCGGTGAACCTGCACCCGGTTTCCATCATCGTCGCTGTGCTGGTGTTCGGCAGCCTGTGGGGATTCTGGGGGCTGTTTTTCGCGATCCCGCTGGCGACGCTGGTGAAGGCGATCGTCACGGCCTGGCCCAAGGCCGGTGCCGGTGTCAACAACGACGTGACCGCCGGGTGACAGCGTGCCGCTCGGGCACGCCGCGCAACGGCGCTCAGGCCGGCAGGATCTGGGCGCTGTGCTCCTTGGTTTTTACCTTGTTGATCACCTCGGTGATCATGCCGTTTTCGTCGATCAGGAAGGTTGTACGGACGGTGCCCATATACTCTTTGCCGTAGTTCTTCTTCAACTGCCAGGTGCCGTAAAGGTCGTGTACCTTGTTGTCGGTGTCGGCGATCAGCGGGAACGGCAGGCTGTACTTGTCGATGAAGTTGCGGTGTTTCTGGGCGCTGTCGGTGCTGACGCCGATCACCTGGTAACCGGCGGCCTGCAGTTGCGTGTAGTGATCGCGCAGATCGCAGGCTTGCGCGGTACAGCCGGGGGTGTTGTCCCGGGGATAGAAATAGAGGACCACCTTCTGGCCGCGATACTGACTCAGGCTGATGGTGGCGTCATTCTGGTCGAGGGCGGTGAAGTCGGGGGCCTGTTGTCCAGCTTCCAGCATAATACAGTTGCTCCTATGGGCAGATGTTCCGATATCTTGGCTTACAACGACAAAAGGTTGCCCTCTTGCCGGAGAAAAAAGCGGTGGCCACTACGCCTGTGCCCGCCAATTCGTTTAAAATAACCGGCCTTTACGATAGCAAATGCGGGTAAGCGTGGGCAGCTTTTCGAGGTTGTCCGGCCCGCGACCCGACAGTACCATACTCGGGCTGAATTCAGATGGAGAAAGAGATGATTCGCGGCAGTATTGTAGCGCTCGTGACCCCTATGCTTGATAACGGCGACGTCGATTGGGTAGCGCTGGACAAGTTGGTCGATTTTCATCTGGAGAAGGGAACCAATGCTATCGGGGCGGTCGGTACCACCGGCGAGTCCGCGACTCTCGATTACGATGAGCATCTCGAGGTGATCAAGCGCACCGTCCAGCGTGTGGCCGGGCGGATCCCGGTGGTGGCCGGTACCGGTGCCAACTCCACCCGCGAAGCGATCGAGATGACTAAACGGGCCAAAAGCGTCGGCGCCGATGCCTGCCTGCTGGTCACTCCCTACTACAACAAGCCGACCCAGGAAGGGCTGTATCAACACTTCAAGGCGATCGCCGAAGCGGTTGAGATCCCGCAGATTCTGTATAACGTACCGGGCCGCACCGGCTGCGATATGAAGGCGGAAACCACGCTGCGACTGGCGCAGCTGCCGAATATCGTTGGGGTAAAAGAAGCCACCGGCGACCTGGAACGCGCCAAGTTCCTGATCGATAACGCGCCGGAGGGGTTCGCGATCTACTCCGGCGACGATCCTACCGCCATCGAACTGATCCTGCTCGGCGGTGACGGCAATATCTCCGTGACCGCGAACGTTGCGCCGGCACAGCTGTCACAGGTGTGTCGTCTCGCACTTGAAGGCAAAGCGGATGAGGCGCGCCAGTTGCAGCAGCAACTGATGCCGCTGCACCGCAGCCTGTTCGTTGAATCCAACCCGATCCCGGTCAAGTGGGCGATGTATGAGATGGGACTGATCGGTCCCGGCATTCGTTTGCCGCTGACCTTCCTCGCCGAACAGTTCCATGAAGAAGTCCGTAACGCGCTGCGACAGTGCAGTGTAATCTGACAGGCGTATACATGACCAAAACAATCCCCGTTACTCTGCTGGCGGCCAGCCTGACCCTGCTGGGTGGCTGCGGCCTGTGGGAAAGCAATCCGATCTATGGTGACAAGGGACTGGTCCGCGATCGCGGTCAGGACTATGAAAAAGCTGAAGGCGCCGCCCGCCTGACGCTACCGCCGGGCATGCGGGCCAAGACCACCCAGGATCAGTTGGTGGTGCCGGAGGTGGGTACCACCGCCAGCGTGCGCCGTGGCGACTTCGAGGTCCCGCGTCCGGAGTTCTTCTATGTCGATACTGGCAGCGACCGTGTCAATATGCGCCGGATCGAGGGCGACCGCATCATCGTGGTCGACGAGCCGATCGCCGACGTATGGCTGAAGCTGCAGGAGTTCTGGACCTATAACGGTATCGACCTGGCGGTCTCCGATCCGCGTAAGGGGGTCATGGAAACCGACTGGATCAACCTCGAAGGCGACAGCTACGGCTTTGTCGACAGCTGGATCAAACGCCTGACGTTGCAGGATATCAAGGGCGATACCCGCAATAAGCTGCGGGTCAGCGTGCGTCCGGATCCGAACGACTATGCGCGGACCTCGATCAGCATGCAGCACGTGCAGTTCCCGCTGGCGCAGCAGGTATCCTCGATCGACTGGGAGACCGAGGGCACCAACGTCGAATACAAGTCCGACATGATGTTCGAGATGCTGCGCTACCTGAGCAAGGCGTCGCAGCCGACCACGCAGAGCCTGGTGGCGTTGCAGCAGCAGCATGAAGAGCGCTCGCAGCTGGGGCGCGACTCGCGCGGCAACCCGGTGCTGAAGATGAGCGTGCCGATCGACCAGGCCTGGGAATCTCTTAACGGGGCGCTCGATCAGGCACAGATCGATGTCGGTACGCGCGACCAGAAGAGCGGCATGATCTACCTGACCTACACCACGACCACCCGGTTCGACGATCGCGAGCGGATGGGCTTCTTCGAGTGGTTGAACTCCGACCGCGAGGATATCCAGCTCAATACCGACCTGCTGTCCGGCGTGCTTGGCGGTGACGAGGAGGGGCCCGATGCGATCAGCTACAGCTCCGGGCCGTCCAAGGCGATGACCGAGGATGAGGCGGCCCAGCTCGCGGCGGATCTGAACGATCCGAACAACGCCGCCAACCGTAAGGGCTACAAGATCTGGTTCGCCGGCAAGGTGATCTATGTGTTCGGCGGCGGTGACAAGGGCGTCTACAATAACGACACCGGTAAATACGAGCATACCGGGCGCTATCAGTTGAAGATGAACCGTACCCGCAACGGCGTATTCCTGTCGGTCTTGACCGATCAGGGGCTGGAGGCGCCGCAGATCGTGGCGGAAGAGATACTCTGGACCGTTAAAGAACATCTGCCGACAGGCAACAGCTAATACATACAGTTAAACAGCGTTCTGGCTCTGCCTGGCAGAGTTTCTGGAGAGATTGATGGAAAAACGCGAGCAGCTTTACAGCGGTAAAGCCAAGTCTGTGTACCGTACCGACGATCCCGATCTGATGGTGCTGCAGTTCCGTAACGACACCTCGGCGTTCGACGGACAGAAGGTCGAGCAGCTCGACCGCAAAGGGATGGTGAACAACAAGTTCAACGCGTTCATCATGCAGAAGCTGGCGGCAGCGGGGGTTCCGACCCATTTCGTCAAGCTGCTGTCCGATAACGAGAGCCTGGTCAAACGCCTGCAGATGATCCCGGTGGAGTGTGTCGTGCGCAACGTCGCCGCCGGTTCCATCTGCCGTCGCTACGGCGTCGAAGAGGGGCTGGACCTGAATCCGCCGACCTTCGAGTTCTTCCTGAAGAACGACGCGCTGCACGACCCGATGGTCAATGACTACCATATCGAATCCTTCGGCTGGGCCACCAAAGAGCAGGTAGCGCGTGCCAAGGAGCTGACCTTCGCCGTCAACGACGTGCTGAAGAAGCTGTTCGACGATGCCGGCATGATCCTGGTCGACTACAAGCTGGAGTTCGGCCTGTTCGACGGTGAGCTGGTGCTCGGCGACGAGTTCTCGCCGGATGGCTGCCGTATCTGGGACAAGGAAACCCGCAAGAAGATGGACAAGGACCGTTTCCGTCAGGGACTCGGTGGCGTCATCGAAGCCTATGAAGAGGTGGGGCAGCGCCTCGGTATCGATTTCGCTTGATAGCCGGTTGCCCGCGAAACCCGAAGCCCTGCTTGAGCAGGGCTTTTTTTATGCCTAAATTAGTCAAATATTCCAGACTATCAGTCAGTATCTGGATGAAATAACTGTCTATGATTCATTGTGCAGTGTGTTTTCAAGAGGCTGAGCCGAGCTTCGCCAATGACAACGCGCTGAACTAGCCTTAATGCAACCCTCGGAGCCAATGGAGAGCGGTCGATGTCCGAACGGCGCGCAGAGAATAAAACAAAAATACTGAGCCAACTGGAGGAGCTGTTTCGCACCCGGATCGAAGGTGCGGCACTGCCGCCGATACTCGATTTCCTGCAGATGTACTACCGGGCCTCGCCACTCGAGGAGTTGAGTGAGCGTAGCCAGGAGAACCTGTACGGTGCCACGCTGTCCTGTTGGGAGCTGCTGCAGGAGTGGGATGCCCAGGGACCGAAGATCCATGTCTTCAACCCCGACCTGGAGCGTCACGGCTGGCACAGTCGTCACACCGTGATCCAGATTATCCAGCACGATATGCCGTTCCTGGTCGATTCGGTGCGGATGGAGCTGAACCGGCGCGGCTTCTCCATCCATGTCGTGCACAGCGGGGTCATCCCGGTGCAGCGCGACGGCAAGGTGGCGCGCGTCGTCGAGTCCGGTCAGGGGCAGTGGGAGGCGCTGATCTATATCGAGATCGACCGTCACAGCAATCCCGAGGAGCTGAAAGCGATCACCCAGTCGCTGAGCGAAGTGCTCGGCGACGTGGCGGCCGTGGTCAGCGACTTCGATGCGATGAAGCAGCGTTTGCAGGTCCTGCAGCAGGCGCTGCCCGGTTGCGGGGCTCCGGTCGATCAGCAGCGCCTGGCCGAAGCCCAGGCGTTTGCCAGCTGGATGCTGGACGACCGCTATACCTTCCTCGGTTATGAGGAGGTCGATCTCGTTCTGGAAGGCGATACCCCCTATATCGTTCCGGTCGCCGACAGCGGGCTCGGCGTGTGCCGGGGCAGTCGCGGCAAGCGTACGTTGCAGCCGGCGGAGTTCAGTTTTATCCGCACCGCCGAACCGCTGATGTTTGCCAAGGATGACCAGCGCTCCCGCGTCCACCGTCCGGCGTACCGCGAGATCGTCGCGCTGAAGCGTTTCGACGCCGCCGGCCAGGTGGTGGGCGAGTATCGCTTCTACGGCCTGTACACCTCGCCGGCCTACAAGGAGCCGCCGCAGGAGATCCCGATCGTGCGCCGGCGGGTGCAACAGGTGCTGAGCCGTGCTGGTTTCACGCCGGGTGGCTATAGCGCCAAGTCGCTGGGCCAGATCCTCAGCGACCTGCCGCGCGATGAACTGCTGCTGCCGAGCGAGGAGGAGCTGTTCACGATGGCGATGGGGATCTTCAACCTGCAGGAGCGGCGCAAGGTACGCCTGTTACTGCGCCGCGACGCCTGCGGCAAGTTCTACACCGTGCTCTACTATGTGCCGCGCGACAGCTTCAACACCGCGCTGCGCACCCAGGTACAGGAGCTGCTGGCGGCGCGGATCGGCGCGATGGACTCGGAGTTCACTACCTACTACAGCGAATCGATCCTGACCCGCGTCTACTTTGTGTTTCCGATCACCCCCGATAGCGAACGTCCGTTCGATCCGCAGGCGCTGGAACAGGAGGTGGCGGAGCTGTCGCGCTCCTGGTCCGATGAGCTGCACTTCGCGCTGTTCGAAGCGGCCGGTGAAGAGCGCGGCAACCATCTCGCCAATCGCTACCGTCAGGCCTTCCCCTCCGCCTACCGCGAGCATTTCAGTGCCAGTAGCGCCGTGTTCGATATCGAGCACCTGGAGCAGCTCGACCAGGGTGTCGGCATCGGCATGAGCTTTTACCGCCAGATCGAGCAGACCCGCGACCTGCTGCGCTTCAAACTGTTCAACCGCAGCAACCCGCTGGTGTTGTCCGATATCATCCCGGTACTGGAAAACCTGGGCATGCGGGTGGTCGGCGAACACCCCTACCGGGTGGCGCGGCATGACGGAGAACTATTCTGGATTCACGACTTCACCCTGATCTACAACAGCAGCGAGCCGGTGGAGCTGGAGGAGGTCAAACAGATCTTCCAGGACGCCTTCTACAACATCTGGAGCGGGCGGGCCGAGAACGACGAGTTCAACCGCCTGGTCATCGGTGCCAAGTTGAGCTGGCGCGAAGTGGCGATGCTGCGCGCCTATGCGCGCTACAACCAGCAGATCCGCTTCGGTTTCAGCCAGCCCTATATCGCCGAT
>QKGH01000249.1 GCA_003250495.1 Marinobacterium sp. | reverse complement strand
AAGTCGGGCCACAGGCCGTGGGCGATCCACAGCATGGCATAACCGACGCCGACGCCGAGCAGCGCGCCGAGCAGCGACAGCAGCAGCGCTTCGCTGAGGAACAGCCAGTGGATATCGCCGGCGCTGGCGCCGAGTGCCTTCAGCAGGCCGATCTCGCGGGTCCGCTGGCTGACGCTGATCAGCGTGATGTTCATGATCAGGATGCCGGCCACCACCAGGCTGATCGCGGCGATCGCGCCCACCGCCAGGGTCAGCAGCTGCAGGATGTCGTCGAAGGCGCCGAGCAGCGCGTCCTGGGTCACCAGCGTGACATCGAGTTCGCCGCCGTGGCGCTGCTGGATCAGCTGTTCGGCGCGCAGGCGCACCGAGTCGATCAACGCCGGATGCTGCACCTGGATGAACAGCCGGAACAGCCCCTCGGTGTCGAACAGGGCCTGGGCGCTGGCGACCTGCAGGATCACGCTTTCGTTCAGGTCGGTGCCGAGCGAGACGCCGCGGGCATCGAGGATGCCGATCACCCGGTAGCGCCGGTCGCCGGCACGCAGCCATTGCCCCAGCGCCGGTTGCGGATCGAACAGGGTTTCGCGCACCTTGGGGCCGATGACGCAGACCGGCTCGTCGGTGTTGAGATCGATCTGCGCCAGCGGCTGGCCGACGCGGGTGGTCAGGTCGCGGATCGCGAAGAAGGCGCGGTTGCTGCCGAGCACCATCAGCTCGCGGTTGCGGCCGTTGGCCTGGACGTTGGTCAACCCCACCACCAGCGGCGCGACGTTGGCAACGCCGGGCAGGTGGGCGATCGCCTCGGCATCGCCCAGGGTCAGGTCGCGGGTGCCCTCGCCGGTCAGCGGCGGCAGGCCGCCGCTGGTCTCCTTGCGCCCCGGCAGCATGATCAGTACGTCGTTGCCGAGCAGCGCGAACTCCTGCAGCACGAAGCGCCGGGCGCCTTCGCCGAGACCGGTCAGCATCAGCACCGCGGCGACGCCGACGCCGGTGGCGAGCAGGATCATCAGGGTGCGGAACCACTGCCGCAGTAGCAGGCGCAGGTTGAAGTGCAACAGGTCAGCGCTGCGCATCGCCTTCGGCTCCACGGGTTGCGGCCGGCGTTGGCGTGTCGACCGTGCTCTGCGGAGCGGCGGAGTCGCGCATCAGCGCGCCATCCTGCATCCACAGCCGGCGCCGGGCGCGCTCGCCCATGGCCGGATCGTGGGTCACCACCAGCAGCGTGATCCCCTCGGCGTTCAGCTCCTCCAGCAGTTCGATCACCTCGCGTCCGGAGTGACTGTCCAGGTTGCCGGTGGGCTCGTCGGCCAGCAGCAGGGCGGGGCGGCGGATCACCGCGCGGGCGATCGCCACGCGCTGGCGCTGGCCGCCGGAGAGCTGGTGCGGCAGGTGGGCGGCGTGACGCTCCAGCCCCAGGCGCTGGAGCAGCGCATCGACCAACGGCTTGCGCTGGCGCGGCGGGGTGCCGTTCAGCACCAGCGGCAGCTCGATATTCTCCCGGGCGCTGAGACGGTCGATCAGGTGGTAGGCCTGGAACACGAAACCGATACGGGCGTTGCGCACCGCGGCGCGCGACTCCTCGCCGAGCCCGGTCATCTCCTCGCCGTCGAGCCAGTAGTGTCCGCTGTCGGGGGTATCGAGCAGGCCGAGCATGTTGAGCAGCGTGGACTTGCCGGAGCCGGAGGGGCCCATCACCGACAGGTAGTCGCCGGCGTCGATCTGCAGGTCGACCTGGTCCAGCGCGGTCACCTGCTCGCCGCCGAGGGTGTAGGTTTTACACAGCTGCTGCAGGCGGATCATGGTGCGGCCCGGGGCTGAGTCGGTTCTGCGCGCGGGGTGACGCGGGCACCGGCCTGGGCGCCTTCGGTGTCGAGGCGCGCCAGGATCCGGTCGCCGTCACTGAGGCCGCTACTGATCGCGGTCCAGCTCCAGTTGCTGGCGCCGGTCTGCACCTCCACCCGCTGCAGCGTCGAGTCGTCCGGATTGAAGCGCAGCACGTAGCGCCCCTCGAGCAGGGCGTCGGTGGGGATGCGCAGTACCGATTCCTGGCGCTCGAT
>QKGH01000416.1 GCA_003250495.1 Marinobacterium sp. | reverse complement strand
TGCTGTTTATCGTGCAGGCCGCCGTTCGTGGCACGCTCGGCGCCGATCCGGCGCAGGCGATCGTGCAGTTCCTCGGCCTGTGGAGCCTGCGTTTCCTCTGGCTGACGCTGGCCGTTACCCCCTGCCGGCGCTGGTTCGACTGGAGCTGGTTACAGCGCTACCGGCGCATGTTCGGTCTCTACACACTGTTTTATGCCTGCCTGCACCTGCTGGCGTTCCTGACCTTCATCCTCGGCGGGCGCTTCGACCTGATCGCACGTGAGCTGTCGCAGCGACCCTATATCATCGTCGGTTTCTGCGCCTGGCTGGGGCTGGTGGCGCTGGGCATCACCTCGACCCGGGGCTGGGTGCGCCGTCTCGGTAGGCGCTGGCAGCAGCTGCACTACCTGGTTTACCCCATCGCGTTGTTAGTGCTGTTGCACTTCATCTGGCTGATCCGCGCCGGTTTCGGCGAAGTGCTGGCCTACGGTGTGGTGCTGGCGCTGTTGCTGGAAACCCGACAATGTCTGCGTGCCGGGCCGATTGTTAGATTTCCTACTCTGTAAATTCAGCAGCTTAGCTTAGGTTATCGCCTTGTCTGAGCTGGCACTCTAACTGCAATGACTAGTAGTCACAGTGCGGGTCGGCAGCTGCGATTGGCGGCTGGTGACCAGAGGCGGAGGAGAGCAGCATGTCCGGTGTGGTCGAGCAGTTGGACAGTCGCGTGGTGAATGGCGCGAATGGACTCAGTTTCATCAACGTGATCGACGGCAAGTTGCGCGTGGTTTCCCAGCTGCAACTGGCGACGCGGGTCGGACAGGCGATCCAGTTACGCCTGAGCCTGTTCTACGATAACGATCCGATGGGGGTGATGAGCTTCGATCTGCACCAGTATTCCCCGTCGGAGGGGGTCGCGCTGGCCCGCGATATCGCCTCCAATCAGTTCATCATGCGTGAGATCGACGAATATCTCTGCGGCGATATGGTCGAGTAACACGAGTAGCCGTTTATTGAGTCAGGTTCGTTGAACCGGGAGTAGAAGCGATGCTGGAAGCCGATTTTTTTGAAGTGTCGGACGAGTTCGTCAATCTGGCCAACGATCTGCTGGAGGAGTGGGCGCAGCCGATGCTCAGCGCCGCCATCATGCACGCGGCGGCCCGTTTCAACGCCTTCCACGTGCTCGATCAGGGCGGTGAGCAGGATCTGTCGAAGGCGGTTGGCTTTCTGACCAACCAGTATCGCCAGATGCTGGAGGAGGCGATCCGCGAGATGCAGCGCGAGGGCACCGCCGCCGTCGGCTGAGTTCTCGTGGCGCCTGGCAGTTGCCGGGCGGTTGAACTATACCTGCCACCAGGAGGTGGTCGGTATGGGGCATCTTATCCATAGCTGCTGGCGCACCCTGCTGGGGGTGTTGGCCGGCTTCTTCGGCGTGCAATCGAGCGCCAACCGGGAGCGCGATTTCCGTGAAGGGCGCTCGCTGCATTTCATCGTCATCGGTCTGCTGATGGCCACGCTGTTCGTTATCTTCATCATTCTGCTGGTGCGCTGGGCGTTGAGCCTTAGCGGGGTCTGACGCGCCGGTGCGGAAACTTGCAGTTTTCCAGCGCCTGCTATACTCGCTGTAACCCGGACGGAGCCGACCCCTGTGACAGGGGGTGGGGATGGACCCCAGGCGGTACCCCCGAAGGAGGCCTGGCGATGGGAATGATAAGAATAAAATCCCTCGGTGTTGCCTTCGCTTTGTGCCCGCTACTGGCGGAAGCAGAGTGGACGGTCAACCTGAAACCCGGTGTAACGGCAGTCAGCCGGTCCGTTTACGATCTTCACATGACGATCTTCTGGATCTGTGTCGCCATCGCCTGTGTGGTGTTCGGTGTCATGTTCTGGTCGATCTTCCACCATCGCAAATCGCGCGGTGCCAAAGCGCACCATTTCCATGAACATACCCTGGTCGAGGTGATCTGGACCCTGATCCCGCTCGTCATCCTGGTCGCCATGGCGGTGCCGGCGACCGCCACGCTGGTGAAGATGTACGACACCCGCGACGCGGCGATGGATATCCAGATCACTGGCTACCAGTGGAAGTGGCGCTACCAATACCTGGACCAGGAGCTCGATTTCTTCTCCAACCTGGTCACTCCCGGCGAACAGATCGACAACCAGGCCACGAAGGGTGAACACTACCTGCTGGAGGTGGATCACCCGCTGGTGCTGCCCACCGGCACCAAGGTGCGCTTCCTACTGACGGCCAACGACGTTATCCACAGCTGGTGGGTGCCGGCGCTGGCGGTGAAGAAGGATGCGATTCCCGGCTTCATCAACGAGGCCTGGACCGAGATCGACGAACCCGGCATCTACCGCGGGCAGTGTGCCGAGCTATGCGGGCAGAACCACGGCTTCATGCCGATCGTCATCGACGCCAAACCACCGGCGGAGTTCGAACAGTGGCTGGCCGAGGCCAAGGCCGCTCAAGCCGCCGTCGCGGGCGCAGCGCAGCGCAGCTGGACGCTGGACGAGCTGATGACCCAGGGCGAGCAGGTCTACCTGAAGATCTGCGCCGCCTGTCATCAGCCGAC
>QKGH01000426.1 GCA_003250495.1 Marinobacterium sp. | reverse complement strand
GGCTACCTGCCGCTGCACCTGATCCAGCCACTACTGCTCAGCGGACGCCTGCAGCGCATAGAGCTGGATCAGCCGCGTGCACCGCAGCCGGTGGCGCTGGCCTGGCACCGCACCAGTCGCGGCAAGGGATTGAAATGGTTTGTCGAGCGGTTGCAGCGGCTGCAGCTGGACCCGCAGCGGGGACTGATCCCTGCCGTCAGCGGTTAACTGCCGGCCGTGTCCGCCGCATCCGCCGTCAGTTGCTGGGAGCGCAGCCCCAGTGCCAGCTGCACGAAGTTCTGAATCTCCGGCAGATGCGTGCGCGACTTCAGCCACACCAGGTGCTCTAGCACCGCCTGCGGCGCCTCCGCCACCGGCACCGCCACGTAGCGCGGGTCGGGACGGATATCGTGGCTCAGCGCGAAGCCGATGCCGAGACCGTGCCCCACCGCCTCGCAGATATCGGTACGCGCATTCATCAGCATGTTGGAGGCCGGCGCCAGCCCGGCCTGGGCGAAGGTACGATTCACCAGTTGCTGGGTGAACGATTCGCTGCGGCTGAAGATCAGCGCCTGCTGCGCCAGTTGCTGCACGCTGACCTGCTGCAGCCGGGCCAGCGGATGCGCCGGGTTGATCACTGCCACCAGGCGGTGGCTGTGGAAGCTGAGCCGCGACAGGTTGCGGTCGTTCTCCGGCATCGGGAACAGGCCGATATCGACCTCGCGGTTCAGCACCAGCTCGCGGCACTCGGCGGTGGTCCCGGAAGTGATCTTCAGCGTCGCCTGCGGGTAGAGCTGGCTGAAGCGGGCGATCAGCGGCATGAACACCAGCGGCGAGGCGGTGGCCAGGCGGACCAGCTGGCAGTCGGCGCCGTCCGGTTCGATCAGCGAACGGATCGAGCTCTCCAGATCGCTGTATTGGCGCGTGATGCGATACAGCCGCTGCCCCAGATCGGTGGGGCGCACCCCCTTGTTGATCCGCTCCAGCAGCGGCGCATCGAAACGCGCCTCCAGCTTGCGAATCTGCGCCGTGATCGCCGGCTGGCTGACCCCCAGCGCCTGGGCGGCGCGGGTGAAGTTACCCTCCGCCAGCGTGGCGTTGAAGGCGCGGATCTCGGCCAGCGACAACTCGGACAGGTCGCGCGCCAGCATCGCCTGACTCATCGCGGCGCAGACTCCGCCACCAGCGCCGTCTCCTGCCGCCGCTGCGGGGGCTGCAGCAGCGGGATCGCACCGATCAGGCGCTGGGTGTAGGGCTGCTGCGGCGCCAGGAAGATCTGCCGTACGCTGCCCTGCTCCACCAGCTTGCCATGTTCCATGACGCAGATATGGTCGCACAGGTTGGCCACCACGCTGAGATCGTGGGAGATGAACAGGATCGTCAGCCCCAGCTCGTCGCGCAGCTCCTGCAGCAGGGTCAGGATCTCGGCCTGGATCGACACGTCCAGTGCCGCCACCGCCTCGTCGGCGACCAGGAACTGCGGCTGGCAGATCAGCGCCCGGGCGATGCTGATGCGCTGACGCTGGCCGCCGGAGAAAGCGTGCGGAAAGCGGCGCAGGTGACTGACCTCCAGATGGCAGCGCCTGGCCACCTCGATGACGCGGCGGTCGGTCTCCTCGCGGCTGGCAGTCAGCTTCATCGCCTCCAGCGGCTCGGCGATGATGTCGCGCACGGTCATGCGCGGGTTCAGCGAGCTGTAGGGGTCCTGGAACACCAGCTGCGCCACCTGGGCCAGGCGGCGGCGGTCGATCCGTCGGCGCCCGTCCAGCTCAATCGGCTGCTCGGTGTGGTAACGCACCCGCCCGCCGCTGATCGGCGCCGCGCCGAGCAGCGCCTTGCCCAGGGAAGTCTTGCCGGAACCGCTCTCGCCCACCAGGCCGATGATCTGGCCGCGCGGCAGCGCCAGGTCGATCGGCGGCACCGCCTGGAACGCCGCGGCGCGGCGATGGCCGCTGCCGGGATAGGTGATCGCCAGCTGTTCGATGGTCACTATCGGCTCGGGCCGCTGGGCCGGGGGCTCCGGCAGATCGTTCAGGTGCGGCAGCGCGTCGAGCAGGCGCCGGGTGTATTCGTGCATCGGCGCATAGAGC